>CAJKFZ010000023.1 GCA_905199285.1 uncultured Ruminococcus sp. | reverse complement strand
GTATTGTAGTTGTAGTTGTTGTCGTGGTGGTAGTCGTTGTTGTTGTTGTTGTTGTTGTTGTTGTTGTTGTTGTTGTAGTTGTGGTCGTTGTTGTGGTTGTAGTTGTAGTCGTTGTTGTGGTTGTAGTCGTGGTGGTTGTTGTAGTTGTTGTGGTAGTGGTAGTAGTCGTTGTTGTAGTTTCTTCTGTAGTTGTAGTAGTTGTGTCTGTTGTAGTTGTAGTGGTAGTAGTTGTTGTTTCTTCTGTAGTAGTTGTTGTCGTAGTTTCTTCCGTTGTGGTAGTTGTAGTTGCATCACGCATTACGATTCCTGTTGCTGTTGCACCTTCAGCCAACTCATTCTCGTATTTAGCGTCTTCACCCTCACCAGAAATAAGATAATTTGACTTATCAGTATCACTCAGTGTTACTGATGTGATTACACCGTCTTTAATAGTAAATTGGATTATCTCAGCTTTTAAGTGAGTTTCTTCGCCATCCTCATTAGTTGGAACTGCGATTTCTTCAAGCGTGTAATTTCCGTCCGGAAGACCTGATATAATAGTATCGGTTTCTCCGTTCGATATAAATGTAAGCGACTTATTATCTTCTGAAATTTCAAGAGTATTGTTATCAACAGTGAGTTCAGTTTCACCCTGCTTTACTGTAACCGCTTCTAAAACAGAATCATTATCTGTAAGCGTCAGCTTAAGCTGTGCTCCTGCGAGTTCATCGCTCTTGCCTACTTCTTTTTTCGAGATATTGATTGTTGATTTCTCGTCTTCAGGCGCATCGTAAAATGCAAACTTTGTTTCAAGATTCTGTGAAAGATTGATCTTAGCATTCAAAACATCATTTTCATAAACAATTACATAATGTGAAGAATTAGAATCAACTGCATATGCTGTGAAATCATCTGCTTTATAAGAACTTTCGCCCTCAATTATCTCACCTGTTTTCTCATCAATTGTTTTAACGTCAGTGATCTTACCTGTCTCATCAATTGTGAACTTTAATATGCTGCCGTCCAACTCATATGTTGCCTCATTAACATTAAGAGGTGAATATGAAACTTCCTCACGCACTTGTTTGAACTCTTCATCATCATAAACAGTGATTTTTACACCGTCTATGTATTCAAAAGTGGAAAGATATTCCGGAGATTCAGTTTTAATAGCATTAACTATGAAGTCTTCACCGTCTATAGTTACTGTAGTGAAAGTATGAGTAGTTGTTACATCGCCGTCTTTTATAATATCGCTTGGCGAGGTACTTTCATCCCACTTCTGATAATACTTTTTAATAAGAATTTCTTTTTTAATGCATTTTTCTTCGTTGTTAATGTCAATTGTTTCATCTTTGTTGTTGAACTTTTCATCCTGCGCACAAATTTTAAGATTACTTGCATTTTCCTCAACTTTGCCCGATAAAGTAATATTAACAGAAACGACATCCTGTCTTTCTTCTTCGGTTAAATTGAGTTCAAATTCATGCCAATTATCAGTAACAGTATTCCACTTAACGCCAACAATATTATAGTCTGCATCAATACCTAAATATTTTGGTTCTTTATATTCAGTCGGAACAGCTTCAACGTTTTTTGTTTCACCACCCACAGTAACCTGCATTACTGTTTTTCCTTCTTCAATATTATCAGAATCAGCAAGCTTATAATATTTTGTGATTTGAAGGTCTTCCTGAGTGCAATCATTTGCTGTAAATGAACCGCTAAAAATGTCGTTATAGCTGGAATCCTGAACTATAAGCTTCAGCCTGCCCTGTTCAGCTTCAACATTTCCGGACATTACCATTTCAATCTTAGTAATGTTCTGTTTATTGTTTACATTAATATTAAACTGATTCCAGTCATTGCTGCCTGTACTCCAGCTTACAGTATCAACAGTTTCAGTAGAACCGTCCTCATAGTAGAAAACAAGTTTATCTACGTCAATTGCAGGTGCAGCTGTATTCCATGCCATCTGTGAGAAACTCTTAGAAGAGTCGAATGCCATAGTATATGTATACTGCTTTTTCTGCTCTTCAGCAGGAGTATACTGATCTTTGTTTTCTTCAGTCAGTTCAAATCCGTCTTCACCGATAACGTAAACGACTGGCTTAGCTTGTGCATAATTTAAAACAATCTGATCAATTTTTACGCCTGTAGGAGCTGGAGCATTCCATGCGAGCTTGCCCAAATAGCTGCCTATATCCGAATAATTAAAGTCATACGAATACTGGTATGCCTGTTTTTCAGCAGGAACATAAGGGTTTGCTTCGCCGGTGACAACATCCTGTGTGATATCCTTGTCTATTTCATAAATAACAGGCTTTGTGTCTGTTATAGTACCGCCTGTTTTGATATCGCTTTTTTCGACCTTATCTCCAGCCTTAACGTCGATATAATATTCCTGAGTTGTATCAATTGTATATCCTTCAGGAGCCTTAGTCTCCTTAAGAACATATCTGCCGGGTTCGATCGCCTGATTGATATGACCGTTTTCAATCACAAACTCGCTTGAGGCAGTTTCAGAAACTGTTCCGTCGTCTGCTACCGGGAAAAGACCAACAGTTGCGCCGTCGAGAAGATCAGTTGTTCCCTTGATATACTTGTAAAGATCAACTGAATAAGCGGAATCCATGCCGAGCATTGAAATAGGACCTGTAAATGGTCTGAATCCGATTTCAGTGCCGCCCTCAAAGCGTGCTGCTATGAGTGAACCGGAAAGATGTGCATTCCAATCCGCATTATCAGGTTCATAGTGATAAGTCTTTCCTTCAAATGCTGCATTAGGAGCTAAAATCGTTCCGTTAAAGCACATATTAAGTTCAACTTTCTCTGCATTCGGGAAGTTATATAATATGTACGCACTGTCAGGGTGATTATTCTTACCGTAACCACCGATATCAATACGATTACCTGCATAAACAGTTCCGAAATGATTATAGGCATCATAGTGTCCAGTTATCTTAATATCTGTATCTTTACAGTTAATAACAACATAAACGCCATGCTTAACGTCAATATTGACATTGTTTACCTCTTCGTTCCATGTATCCAGATTAAAATATACTGTATCACCGGCAACAGCATCGTTGTTAGTAAGATTCAATGTTTTGCCGTCGTCTGTATAACTTATAGTACCGGAATCTTCTTTGCTGGCAAGCTTCATAGAACGTCCTTTTATAGTACTAAAATAAGCTTTAACGTCAAGAATATCATCCGAACGATAAATTACATCATCGGATGATGTGCCTATTTTACTATCCGTCGTGCCGATAGAAGTCTTTTCGCCAACAACAAATCTTTTTCGTGTATGTCCTTTTTGTCCATTCAACTGTGTGTAATTATCTTCTCTACTATCAAGAAAAAACTGATTAGCCTCTGCGCCGTTGACAATAAAAGTAGCATAATTGCTGTTATCCAACAATACATCAAGACCAAGTCTTACCCAGCCTTCATACTCTCCTGGATATTCTTTCCACTCAAAGTCACCGTTACCTACTTCATACACATAGTCGCAAGTAGGATTAAAGCTTCCGCCTATAGCTAAGCGGCCTTCTGTATCCGAATCGCTCGGAAAATAATCGCCTTCAATAAACGCACAGAACTGAGAAGCAATACCAAGTGCATATGCATTGTCGTAGTTTCTGACAGTTTCAGATATGTTCTTTCCCTTCATGCCTTTATCGCCGACAAGCAAAGTAACATCATCCGTCTTAAAATTCTCATTTTCCGATATCGGCAAAATGGATTCTGCCGCATTGGTCAGCAAACCACCGCCCAACTGCAATCCAGACGGCAGCATATAAGAAACCGCCAGAACCGCTGAGGTAACACCGCTTAGCAGCCGCTTCCCCCATGTTTTTTTCATAGGTTTTCCATCCTTTCATTATATATATAATATCAAAATCCCTCTTAAAACCCGATCTTCATGTACGCAGAAAGAGCCTAAGATATATTTTGCACTAATTATTATATCACACATAAATTTAATTTGCAACTATTATTCATATACATTAATTAGAATTTTCTGCAAAAAATTTGTAACACTTGCACACCATTGCCAAATCAGTTAGGTCATCATTGTGCAAAACAGATAATAAAATAAAACATATCAAGCAACAGCTATACATTATATATAATATAACAATTATAAAAAAGCTGCTGTACCATAAAAACAGTACAGCAGCACATTTTATTTTTCAAGAGATTTAACTATGTATCTTCCGCAAAGCTTTCTGCTTTTTCCGACATTAAAGACGTGTTCGCTGAAAGTTTTTGCAATAGAATCACGATACTGCTCTTTTTCTTCAAGCATTTTGGCGATCGTTTCATTAATAGAACCGAGCTTATCGGTATCCATAGAAACACCGATAATGTCCCTGAGAGTAATATTTATAGGCTTTGTTTTAATTTTATCCCATTCCTGATTCATAACCTTCATAGGAGTATTGATAAACAGCACAGGACGCTTCGTTACAAAAGCAAATTCCCACGAAATATCCGACCAATCGGTAATAAGGATATCGGATTCCATGATCGGGTTGTTTGAGGAAAAATCCGTTTGAATTTCGATATTATTAAATTTACCAAATTTTTCTTTCATAACCTCAAATTTCTCCGGCTGGTGCCGAACCTGCTGAGGATGCGGACGAACGATTATCTCATAATTCGTTTCCGAAAGTTTTTCGAGAATATCATCGATACACGAATCAATAATATTATCCGGCTGCCAGGAAGGAGCGATAAGTATTCTTGGAATTTTGTTCTCCTCATGCTCGGAGCTTTCATATTTTTCGATCATTTCGTCGATAAGAGGATAACCCGTTTCAACAAGTCTCTTTTTCGGTGTGTTATAAAGCTCCTCAGCATCTCGTATCTCGTTCACACAGTCAATTCCGACGGCAAAAACGGTATCATACCAATCCAGCGCTCCCTTTCTGAGCGTAAGCGCCGTACTTCCCATGCCGTGGAAAGCGTAAACGTACTCGATATTCTTATTAACTCTTGAACGCTTGATATGATATTTTTCCAGATCAGGAGTTGTCATAACGCACATTCTGCAATCGAGCTTCATGAAAAGCGGAATCAAATATTTATCCGATGAGATATAATAGGGATGAATCTGCTCTCTTGTATCCTTGAACACAGCGTCGTTCGGATCGCTTGTAACATAATGTATAACGATATCTGAATTATTGCAGATATAGTCTATCATTCCGGAATAATACTTAAAAAATCCGCTCTGCTCGGAATAAAACACAAGTTTCATATCCTTTTCAGAGAAAAATTTTTTATAATCAGCTTTTTCCCTGACTCCATACTGCTTATGGAGCTTCTCTTTTTCAATGCGCTGTTCACGCATTTTCTTGAGATAATCGTAATCAATGTACTTTTTCGGAGGCATACAAAGATTTGTAACGAACATAAGTGGAATTCCGAAAAGGTTTCCGAAGATCCAGTAAAGACCTACTCCGGCAGGAACGAGGAGCGCAAAATATGTAGAAAACGCAACCATAAATATTGTTGTCAATATCTTATTTGCATTTCCCTGAGCCATCTGAAGAATATTGATCTTATTCTGAACAAAACAGAGCAGCCATGCGCTGAATCCTGAGAGAAAAGGTATGATAAGAAGAATATAATCCCTTTTGAACGACGGAGTTTTGCTCAAATCAAGACCGAAGAAATTCATATCCAATGCTTTGATATCAGAAATAGCTTTGCTGAAATTTCCATGCGGAACAATACCGTCTTTAATACGTCTGATGATCTCGCATTGATAGGAGTTATCAGCGGCAGCGTCGCTTCCCTTTCCGACTATTCCGATAAGCCAGTCACGAAGCTGCGAGATAACGTCTGCGTCTATCTGCAAAACGTACGAGAGCGGACGATAGATAACGTAAACAAGCCCGAGAACGAGCGGGATCTGTATAAGAAGAGGTATCGTTCCAAGAATCGGATGATACTTATATCTTTTATAGAGCGCAAGCCTTTCGTCGGCAAGCTTATCTTTATCGTCGATATATTTGATTTTAAGAGCATTCTCCTCCGGCATGAGCCTTACCATATTTATGGAATTTTTCTGCGTTAAAAGGCTCAACGGGAAAAGAAGGAACTTCGTGAAAAGCGTAAAAACGATAATACTAAGTCCGTAATTGTTAATAATATTATAGATAAGGCTCATAACCCATCCAAGAATCGTACCTAAAACTGCCATACAAACACTCCCGAAGAATTAATCTTCGTCAAGAAGATCATCGGCGGTTATAACATCCTTTTCATTGCTGTGAAGACTGTTAACTTCAGAAGCATCTATTGCAGGAGTCTCATCCTTTTTCTTTTTGAAAAGACGCTTTATCTTGCTCCAGAAAATTCCGATAAAAGTTCCGGCAGCGATAATAATACCTGCTCCTATCTGAATAATAAAGCTTGTGGTTGCGGGGTCAATGTACATAGAGGCTGTTAAATTAAACATATTCATCATTTCCTTTCAATATTGTCCTTTTATAATAATATAATAAGTAACGCATAACATTACTCATGCTCCTCCTGCGCTTCCCAGTTATCGAAATCTCTTGCATCTCCGGTTACTTTATAAAGGGTTTTATATATAACTCTTCCGTATCCGCCGAAATCATATGTCTGGAAGTAACGTTCAGGATGAAGACCGCCGTTTATAATATCATTAAATGAATAGCCGAATTTTTCGTGATCTATTCCTGCGTATTCAAGAATGCTTGCCGGGAAGAAATCGTTGGAAAGCTCGGATTCCCTGTCGAATTTAAGAGGTTCTGCCTTAGCGTTCTTCGGTTTTACAAGAAGAGCGGTAGTTATTGCGCTCTCAATACCGTCCTTGCCCTCTCTTTCTATCTCAAAGGGAGCTCTTCCGTGATCTCCGAGTACGATGATCGTGGAATTATCATAGATTCCTAGTTTTTTCATCTGATCAAAATAATAGAACAGAATCTCGAAATCGCCCCTTGTTGTAGACCATCTGTCGGTCGGGATGGAACTGTCGTAAAGTGCAGTCAGCTCATCGGAATTATCATGCGCTCCGTTAAGATGTATGTATGAAAAAGTTTTCGTATCGCTTCCGGCATTAAATTCGTGAGTTTTAATGTAGTCGTTATATTTCAGGTCGGATTCTATTCCGACAGCCATAGGCATCATATCGTCCATAGGCTTGCTGTATGTCACAAAATCTGCCGACAGGTTTGCTCCAAGACCTACCGTTACAAGGCTCTTGCATATATACGGCGAAAGCTTTGAAAACGAAATCTGCGCCATAGTCGGAACTATACCGCCCTTGCCGACATAATTGAACTTAACATCATCAGGACTGCACGATAAAATATTGTCGCACTGACCGTCTAACTGAGCAACACTGCTGTATGTCGTAAGATTATCTATAAGAAGATTTACCCTGTATCCGTTTTCTTTAAGATTTTTAGCAACTGTATCGCCTTCCCATGCCTTGCTGACATAGTCTGCCCATTCAGTTCCCTGATAGCGATAATTGGTGAGCATCTGAGCAACTGACGGGAATGTATTGGTATTATGGGAAATATTATTCTGATAGAATGTGAATCCCTCGAACTTATCGTTCAGATCAGGATATTCGTCAATGATCGTGTCCATCCAGAGTCCGTCGAGACGGTCTACGAGAAAAACTACTATATTTTCGTCCTGCGAAAGCGACATTGACGGTTCGTAGGAAAGATAAGAAGTATAGGTCTTTTTATATTTATCAAAATCAGCCGTAAGCATTGAAGATCCTGTTCCGGCAAGCTGCATTCCGAAAATAAGAATGCTTAAATAAGGAATTATCATGCCCTTTCCGAAACCTAAGACCTTATTTGTCTTGAATTTGCCTGCAAGAATGCTGAGAATAAGCGGAAGAATTATTAATACAATATAAATCGCAAGATTCAGTATAACAGTAAACTTATTGTCACTGTAGCGGGCATCGTCGCCTGTTATAGCAGCCATTTTGCTGTTGAGGAAAAGCGACTGAATATAAGCTGCAAGAGTTATTCCGAAAATAAGTCTTGATATTACTATGTAGGCTTTTTCGTGAATCATCAGAAAAATATTCTGGATAAGAATAAGCAGAGCAGCGCTTATCAGCGACGTTATAAGAAGCGGAACTGCAACATGACCAAAGCTTACGACGAATTCTTTCTGATTTCCGAGAAATATATCTACAGGCGAAAAAAAGAAAAATGTAAAGCTTGCCGCAAAACTCAGCAGAATGATAAGCAGTTCATTTTTCTTATTCAGCTTTGAAGATGTTTTTGTTTTATTTTTTTCCTGAATTTGATTTCCAGTTTTATTTATCATTTTCATTTTCCTCTTATCGTAATATTGCATATAATCACGCAACTTACATTGTATCACAGCATCCTCACAATGTCAAGAAAGCTATGTATAAAAGGGCAATTATAACAAAATTGTAATGATATAAATCCATGTAAATATTTATTTTTTCAATGATAAAGAAAAATAAAAAACAACAAGCGGTTTTAACGTGATAAAACTGCTTGTTGTTTATTCTCACAGAAGCATACTGCACTCTTTTTTATGCAATTCTACGGATGTGTGTTCACGGGATAAAATCACATCTTTAGAGTAAATTTTGCGGAAGGCTTTATTAAAGTTCCACGTAAGACGGCGGTCTTTCTGCGGATTTCCTCCTTGTCCTCAGTAAAATGCCGTTCAAGTTTACGCACAGGTTCTCTATGAACAAAATTTTGTAACATTCCATGTTCAGCAAGTATACCGGATTCAAATTTCAAGCTTTCTGTACGAATCGAGCTATGATCGGTAAATCCGACTTTTCTGCCTGCCTCCACCGTCATGGTCAAAGTAGTTGTAGTAATGGCGGAAGTTGTGATCGTAGTGGTTGTCGTAATAGTTGTTGTTGTAGTAATGGTGGTAGTAGTTGTTGTTGTAGAGGTTGGTATGCCGGATTCGGTAGTTGATGAAAGCGTAGCAATACTTGTTGTTTCAGAAACACCTGTGGTTCCCGAATTAGAAGTATGTACAGCAGTCGTTGTTACTGAAGGCTCAGTTAAAGTCGTTGTTGCAGAAAGTCCGGCTAAAGTTGTTGTTACAGACGGCTCAGATGCAGTTGTTGTTTTGGATGATGCTGCTCGAGTAGATGAAACAGCATTATTTCCCTCAGAATTTGGCTGCTGTGCAGATACATCTGTTGTTGACGTATGAGACGAATCATTTTTTCCGGTTGTTGTGGTTGCATCAGCCGCTGTTGTAACAATATCGGAATCTTTCGTTGTAGAAACCGGATTTTTCTTATCCGTATTATCTTCTATTTCCGGAGAAATAATTCCGTCGATCACTATTCTGCTGCTGTCTAAATCAGAAGGAATTGAACGCAGACGGCTGCTGTTAAGAATTCCTATTCCCGCAATAACTAAAACACAGCAGCTTAATGCGATTGAAATATTCTTTAGCCAGACGGAACGTTTAGTTTTTTTGGCTGCCAAATACTCGTCTCTGCGCTTAAAAACATCCTCAGCAATTTCTTTATAGGATTTCAAATTCAAATCCCTCCTTTTCAAGCACGGATTTTAAAGATTGTTTAGCCCTGTATAAAAGATTTTCTATCTGTCTTTTGGATCTGCGCATTATTTTTGCCGTTTCTTCATTTTTAAAATCCTCAAAAAATGTCAGGTATAAAACCTGACGGTAATCAGGATTAAGCTTGCCTAAAGCCTTATGAAGCTGTATTTTCTGCTCTTCTTTAAGATATTCACGTTCTATGCTTTCTTCATCCGAAATATCGTAACACTCTTCAATAGGTGTATGAGCCATCTTTGAACGACGGCGCATTCCATCGATCGCTGCATTTCTTCCTATTGAATAAAGCCACGTTTTAAACAGGCTTTTCCCTGAAAAACGAGGTTTTTTTGTAACGAGCTTAAAAAATGTATCTTCCATAAGTTCTTCAGCAATATAAATATTTCCTGTAAGACCGTTAAGATATAGTATAAGACCGTCTTTATAATCACGTATTATCTCTTCCATTCCGCTGTCGTCGCCGTCCAGAAAACGGCGGTAACTTTCTGCACCGCTGTCCATACATCTCCTCCTTTCGCATAGAATAAGAACCTATAATTCTATTAAATAAAAACTATCCTTATTATAAGACGTAAAAGAGTAAAAAAACTCTCATATCTTTAAAAAATAATATTCTCCGCTAAAATTTGTGAATAATATTTACATTTCTTTTTAAAAGTGCTATACTATAGTATATGTTTCAGAATTTTAAATCAAGGGGTGATCATATTTGTTTGCAAAAATTGCAAGTCTGGGATTATTTGGACTTAACGCTTTTCCTGTAGACGTTGAAATAGATATAAGCCGTGGAAATCCGCAGTTCGATATTGTCGGACTTCCCGATGCGGTCGTAAGAGAAAGCCGTGAACGGATACGTGCCGCTCTTCGTTCATGCAGCATTGATTTTCCTGTCGCCTCAGTTATGATAAATCTTGCTCCGGCTGATACAAAAAAGAGCGGTTCTGTTCATGATATGGCGATTTTCATGGCGGTTCTTAAAGCGATACGTATGATAGACTGCTCTCTCGACGGATGTGCTTTTATCGGAGAAATATCCCTCAACGGCGATATAAGAAGAATCAACGGCGTTCTTCCTATGGTAATGCTTGCAAAAGAAAAGGGAATAAGATCCGTTTTCGTTCCCGCCGACAACGCTTCGGAAGCTTCGGTCATCGACGGCATAGATGTTTACGCCGTTAAAAATGCGGAAGAACTTATCCTGCATTTTCGCAACGAAGAGCTTCTTTCACCAACGCAACGCTATATTCCGCCGGAAACTGCATATAATGAAACTATGGATTTTTCAGATGTAAAGGGACAGCAGTCGGCGAAAAAAGCTCTGGAAATAGCGGCAGCCGGCGGTCATAACGCTTTGCTTATCGGTTCGCCGGGAAGCGGAAAAAGTATGCTCGCCAAAAGAATGCCTTCTATTCTGCCGCCGCTTACGTTTGAGGAAGCTCTTGAAACTACGAAAATTCACTCTATCTCCGGATTAACAACTCCGGAAATGCCAATAATAACCAAAAGACCTTTTCGTTCTCCTCACCACACCATTTCTTCTGCCGGACTTGCAGGCGGAGGTACTATCCCTCATCCCGGTGAAGTATCTCTTGCCCATAACGGACTTCTTTTCCTTGATGAACTTGCGGAATTCGACAGAAAGACTCTGGAAATTCTCCGTCAGCCTCTTGAGGACAGAAAAGTTACTATCGCAAGAGCCGCCGGAACGGTTTCATATCCCTGCACGATAATGCTTATCGGAGCGATGAACCCTTGTCCCTGCGGATATTACGGTCATCCAAAGAGGAAATGCATCTGTTCAAAGAAAAAGGTTTCAGGTTATCTTTCAAAAATTTCAGGTCCGCTTCTCGATCGGTTTGATCTTCATATCGAAGTGGCTCCCGTTGAATTTGAGGATCTTTCTTCAAAAGCAAATGAAGAATCCTCCGCCGAAATAAGAAAAAGAGTTATAGCGGCAAGAAAAATTCAAGAGGAACGCTTTAAAAATACCACAATAACCTGCAACGCTCTTATAACTCCGGACAAGCTGCAAACGCTTTGCCCTATGGACGAAAATGCGGAAAAGCTTATGAAAAACGTTTTCGACAGGCTCGGTTTAAGCGCAAGAGCATACGACAGGATTCTCAAAGTCGCAAGGACTATCGCCGATCTGGATAATTCCGAGGTCATCCGCAAACAGCATATTGCAGCGGCAGCGCAGTACAGAAGTCTTGACAGAAAATACTGGTCGGAGGAATGAACTCTGACTAAAACGATAAAAAGAACAAAGGATATATTAAAAATAAGGAGAAACAATGAAATCGGCATTTAAAAAATTATCTGTAAATAAACATAATATCGACGCCGGACTTATGTTTGCAGTTACGCTTTGCGCCGCTATAAGCACTCTGCTTATATATTCTATCAGCGAAAGCGGTCTGAGCGCAAATGAAGGCGTTGGTTCAAGCTATTGGAAAACTCAGCTTTTTTCAATGATAATCGGTATCGGAGCAGCTATTATCATTTCTCTTATAGATTACCGTAAGCTTGTTAAGCTGTGGTTTATATTTGCTCCGGCTGCACTTTTTCTTGTGGCATTAACGTTCACCTCTCTCGGATACCAGCGTGCCGGCGCAGACGATCAGGCATGGCTGCAAATCGGTCCCTTAAATTTTCAGCCTTCCGAGGTTCTGAAAATCGCTTTTATACTGACCTTCGGCTATCATCTTTCCCGTGATGAAGAAAATATGAACAAGCCGCTTCATATGCTTCTTCTGCTGATACACGGAGCTGTACCGATCGCTATAGTCGGAAAACAGGGAGATTACGGCACAGCTATAGTTTTTGCTGCGATCTTCGGATTTATGATATGCTCTGCAAAAATTTCATGGAAATATCTTATTGCTGCTCCTTTCGTTATTGCAGCAGCCGTTGCAGGAATGTGGTTTTTTGCTCTGAACGAGTTCCATAAAAAGCGTATTCTTATTCTTTTTAATCCGGGTACGGATGCTGATATTGAATATCAGCAGAATCTCGGTCTTGCCGCACTGAAATCCGGCGGAGTATTCGGAAAAGGTCTTATGAAAAATGCCGACGAATACGTTTATGTTCCCGAAATCCACAATGACTTTATTTTCACATATGCCGGACAGGTTTTCGGTTTTGTCGGCTCGATCGGACTTCTCATCATCCTCGCTTACATCTGCCTTAAGATTTTTGCAGACAGCCATATTACCCGTGACAGACTTGGACGCTTTATCTGTATGGGGGCTTTCGGGCTTATGCTTTCACATTGTATACTCAATATCGGAATGGTACTGAAAGTTGCTCCGGTTATCGGAATCCCGCTGCCGTTTCTGAGCGCAGGAGGTACGGCTATGGTCAGTATGTATGCGATAATCGGACTTGTTTTAAGCACATACAGTCACAGGGCTGTGAATTACAACGTCTTTTATGACGACAACGAAGAATAAACTTAAAAACCGCACAAAATATTGTGCGGTTTTTCTATAATATACTCGTAATCGACGGAAATTCGCCTTTGGTAATGGACTCTATCATATGCTTCAGTTCGGTAAGGTCGGAATGCAGCTCTTCGCTTTGATGTTCGACAAGATAAATTATTCTTGAACTTATACGATCTATTTCGGTGAGTTTGCCGTTGTGTATCAATACAGAAGCGTAGCTTCGGAAGTTTTCCCAATCATCTTCAAGCTTTTCAGACTCATGGTAGGCTTTATCAAATTCTCCGGCTTCATAATACTCCCATATCGTTTCGGTATCCTTTATAAATCCGCTGCACTTTTTATTTATAAGAATGCTGAAAAAAATGCTCATCGCTACCATAACGCATAAAATTCCGGTGCATATTTTAACTCTGGTCATTTATTATTCTTCTCCTCGATAATATGCGGTTTTCCGCTGTTTTTTTCTGCAATATAATAATTTCCGCATCGGTCGGCGGTCATTATAAGAACATCTTTCATCTTAACGCTTGCTTTTTTCAGTATCCTGTTTATACACTCATCGTTCAAACCGAGAAAATCCAGCGTTCTTGCTATCATTTTTCCATCTGATACAACAAGCATCGGCGGATCGCTCGACTTCGGCTCAAGACCTATATCGCTTCTTTTCGGAGTATCCTCCACCTGTTTTTTCATAACGGAAATACTTCCCGTTGTTTCAACTATAGCGAACTGAACCTCGCTTATATCAAAAACATCCTGTCCTCTGAGAGCCATTAGAAGGTCATCGACTGAAAAACGAAGCTCACGCATAACATACGGATCTACTTTTCCGCCCCTGATAATTATTTTCGGACTACCCGACACAGCTTTTCGCAGTTTCGGGAAATGAAGTCCGAGCCATGATGTAATGACCTCGAAGCAAACAAGGGCAAAAATCGGCGTTACGCCTAAAAGAACCGGTATGTCGGCGTCCTCTATAGGCAGTGTTGCTATATTCGATACCAGAATAGTTATAACCAGTTCTGACGGTTGAAGTTCGCCAAGCTGACGTTTTCCCATCAATCTTATAGCGAATATTACAAGAACATATAATATCAGTGATCTAAGAAGTATAATACTCATTTCAAACAACTCCTTTCTGATTATTATTTCTTATTTTTTCTTCAATATACACAAAAAGACTCTGCTTTCAAACAGAGTCTTTTTGTAAAAGAGAGATATAGTATTCTATGAAATTCTGACAAACAGCCGAAGGAAATCCCTCAGCCGCTCGCCAGACGCACATAGCGTCATGAATTTTTAAAAAGGAAATTCATTTTATTTCTCAAATTTTTTATTATATTCGTTGTATGCCTTAATTATAAGCTCAGCACAAAGCTCATCTCCCAGTTCAGCGCTGTTGAGACAAAGAGAATATCTGTCTTTATCCTGCCAGAGCTTTCCGGTATTGACATTATAGAAAGTTTCACGGCGCTTATCAGCCTTTTTCATGACCGACTCGGCTTTATTCGGAGCAATGCCGTATTCCTCAACCGCACGTTTCATACGTTCTTCCGGAGACGAATAAATATAAACGCTGAAACATCCCTTATCCTCAAGGATGTAATTTCCGCAGCGTCCAACAAGTATAAAACTTTCCTCTTTTTCAGCGATCTCGTTGATTATACGGCTTTCCATAAGAAAAACCTTATCCGAAAGCGGCAGACTGTCTTCCACCGATCTTGCCGGATTTGCTGAAAGAAGAAGCGAATAGAGAAAACTTGTAGGAACATTTTCCTCGGCGGACTCAAGATATTCCGGAGAGATCTGACATCTTTCAGCAGTCATATCAAGGATCTGCCTGTTATAGCAGTTTATTCCAAGTTTCTCAGCGGCGAGCTTTCCGATAACGCTTCCTCCGCTTCCATATTGACGTTCTATAGTGATAATTTTTTTCTTCATCGGAAACAACCCCCAATTGCTAAATTGTTATACAAAACTGATGAATCAATCCTGTACCTTTATGATTACTATTCTATTATACCACATTTTGCATATATTTCAAGTAAATATACGAAAAAAATTATTCAAAAAGTAATATTCTATTATTCCGACAACTATTTATTCATTCAATTGTGCATTTTATATAATATCTATTTTACATAAATCTGTTGATAAGTGAATAAAAATAAATATATATTTAATGTTTAAGGAGTACTTTTAGAATGAGTGATACAGAACGCAATCTTATAAAAATATATCTTAACAGAATATCGTATAATTATCCGGAGATACCCAAAGTTCCCGACATTGAGGCTTTATCCGATGCCATCGAAACTTTCCGCCGTATTTTCGGGATAAGCAGTGATGATGATACCGATGACGCTGTTATTCTCAAAATCAAGGAAATTTATTCTTCAATCAAAAAATTATCAGAACTCTATAAAATTGCAGACGAGCTTGAAGACATTCCGGCTCAGTTTCCCGGAGAGCTTCACAAAGGAAGCGAAGGTGAATCTGTAAAACTTATGCAGCTATGGCTGTCGGCTGCCGGAATTTTTTACCCCTCCGTTCCGGAAATAAACGTTACCGGAAGCTTTGACGAAGAAACCGAAAATGCGCTTAAAGCCTTTCAGCACGTTTTTGAACTCAATGAAACAGGAAGAGCCGATCGCACTTCATGGAACACACTGTACAGAGCATATAAGAGCATTGTAAAAGCTCCGGACGTGAATGATATTCCACACACTGCTCCGTTCGGCTCATCCATACTGCGTGAAGGTATTTCCGACAGGAATGTTCGTATTCTACAAGAATATATCAATCTTATAAATGAAACCCTCGGTCTGTCTCCTATATTAAAAGAAACAGGATATTTTGGAGCTTTAACGGCTCAGGCAGTTTCTCAGCTTCAGCAGATTCTCGGTCTTTCTCCCGACGGAATAGTAAATCATGATACCTGGAACGCCATTGCAGAGCTTTATGCGGACATAATTCTCGGAAATATTAAAAAACCGTTCCAGTTCGCAGGTTACACTATTGAAGAAAATGCCGTATAATATCGTATATATATAACTATGTTAAAAATATATCACAGTATGCTATTGACAGTTTGACAAAAATAATATATAATAGTATTAGAGATACGATTGATTTTTTCAGTTGTATTGAATATATTTGCTAAACGATTTTATAGGAGGTATAATACGATGTCACTTACAAAGAACCCTAACGTATTAAAGTGGGTTGACGAAATGATCGCCCTCTGTCAGCCTGATCAGGTTGTTTGGATCGACGGCTCAGCTGAACAGCTCGCTGCTCTCAGAAAGGAAGCTATCGAAACAGGCGAAATGATCGAGCTTAATCAGGAAAAGCTCCCGGGATGTCTCTACCACAGAACAAATCCTAACGATGTTGCTCGTGTTGAGGACAGAACTTTCATCTGTACAAGAAATAAAGAGGACGCAGGCCCGACAAACAACTGGTGCGATCCTCAGGAAATGTACGCTAAGCTCGGCAAACTCTACGAAGGAGTTATGAAGGGCAGAACTATGTACGTTATCCCTTATTCTATGGGACCTATCGGTTCTCCTCTTGCTAAGGTCGGCGTTGAGGTTACAGATTCTATCTACGTTGTTCTTAACATGAACATCATGACAAGAATGGGCGCTGACGCTTTCAAGAACCTCGGCGACGAGTCCAACGACTTCGTTAGAGGTCTCCACTCTAAGGCTGACGTTAATCCTGACGAGAGATATATCGTTCAGTTCCCAGAGGATAACACAATTTGGTCTATCAACTCTGCTTACGGCGGAAACGTTCTTCTCGGCAAGAAGTGCTTCGCTCTTCGTATCGCTTCTTTCCAGGGTAAGAACGAAGGCTGGATGGCTGAGCATATGCTTATCCTCGGCGTTAAGAAGCCAAACGGAGAAGTTAAGTATATCACTGCTGCTTTCCCGTCTGCCTGCGGTAAGACAAACCTTGCTATGCTTATTCCTCCGGAGGGATATAAGAAGGACGGTTACGAAGTATTCACAGTCGGTGACGATATCGCTTGGATGAAGCCCGGCGAGGATGGCAGACTTTATGCTATCAACCCTGAAAACGGTTTCTTCGGCGTTGCTCCAGGAACTAACGAAAAGTCCAACCCAAATGCTCTCCACTGCGCAATGAAGGATACTATCTTCACAAACGTTGCTATCAACAATGATGACAACACTGTATGGTGGGAGAAGCTCGACAAAAATCCTCCTGTTAACGCTACAGAGTGGAAGGGCGCTAAGGTTAACGGCGTTGAATACACAGAAGCAGGAAACACTCTTGCTCATCCTAACTCAAGATTTACTGCTCCGGCTACAAACTGCCCTTGCATTTCTCCTGAGTTCAACAATCCTGCCGGTGTTCCGATCTCCGCTATCATCTTCGGCGGAAGAAGAGCTTCTACAACTCCTCTTGTATATCAGTCATTCGACTGGACTCACGGTACATACATCGGTTCTGCTGTTTCTTCTGAAACAACTGCTGCTGCTACAGGCGCTGTAGGCGTACTCCGTCACGATCCTATGGCTATGAAGCCATTCATCGGCTACAATGTTGGCGATTACTGGGCTCATTGGCTCGAAATGGGCGAAAAGCTCGGCGATAAGGCTCCTAAGATCTTCAACGTTAACTGGTTCAAGCAGGATGAAAACGGAAACTTCATCTGGCCTGGTTTCGGCGACAACATGAGAGTTCTCGACTGGATCATCAAGAGATGTGAAGGTACTGTTGATGCTGACGAAACAGCTATCGGTTACCTCCCTAAGAAGGGTGATATCAATGTTGAAGGCATCGAGGATGAAGTTACTCCTGAAGTTATGGATAAGCTCCTCGCTGTTGACAAGGATCTCTGGAAGAAGGAAATTGCAGAGATGAGAAGATATTACACCGACGATATCGCTGCTAAGGGCGGAAAGATCCCACAGGCTCTCTATGATGAGCTCGATAAGATCGAAGCTAACCTTAACAAGTAATCTCGGTAAAATCATAAAAATTAAGCTCCCCTTTTTGGGGAGCTTTTTACTGCCGCAAGATAATTGTAATTCACTTTATAACATATTTTGATTGCAAATATACGAGAAAAATATTGTTTATTTCCATAAACATAAAAGCCGCCGCACATTGTGTGCAGCAGCTTTTCATTCATAAATATTTATAACAGCATATCAATTGTAACCGGAAGTTTACTATATTCGCCAAGAATATACTTGCTCAGCATTAAAACGTCCGCAGAAGTAACAGCGCCGTCTTTAAATGTATCGGCCGCCGCTATCTGAAGATCATTAAAATACACGCTTTCCTTATCTGCAACATATTTTTTCAGAAGAACAAGATCAAACGAATCAACCTGACCGTCTCCGTTCAAATCGCCCGTTGACTGTGGTACAACTCGATATTTGACAGGAACTTCCTGACCGTTCAGAACAACTTCGTCATCCAGAACAACGAAAATCACAGACCAATACCACTGTCTGTCGCTGTTAGGTTCATATGAAAGACCAATACCGAAATGAGTTACTTTATCGCTTGTTATAGCATTCCAGTGAACCTCGGAATTTTTCCATGCCTTAAAAACAAGATCAACGTTAGAGCTTCCTCTTGCAAGTATCTCATCGGCAGAATTCCACGGAACAAGGGTACGGTCAATAATAGACACCCAGCTGTTTCCGTCAGGACGGATATGATCATAATTTTCCAGAAGCTCTCTTGAACGAGTTCTTGCAACATCGTTAAGATAAGGAACGATATACAACGGTTTAAGTCCCAGTTCCAGCCGTGCCTCGTTAATTTTCAGTGCCATTTCGTTTTCTATGGACGAAAGTTCCTCAGACGCTGCATTTGTTGAATCAACAGATGTTTCAACATTAAAACAAGCCATGCAAACAACTGTCA
>CAJKFZ010000022.1 GCA_905199285.1 uncultured Ruminococcus sp. | reverse complement strand
TGGTTTATTTATATTAATACTGCTTTATTTACTTTTAAAATGATAGTTGTTGATATACCGTTTGAGATATTTATATTCACTCACCTTGTCCATTCAAAAAATGGAGGATGCGAATGGCGTTTATAATACTGTTAAATGAAATAGCTATGAAGACAAAACTTTAAGGAGGAATTATATGGAACTATGGTTTACAGAGCGACACACACCTAATGTTAAATTTTCAATAAAGGTCGATCGTCAGCTTTACAGCGGAAACAGTGAGTTTCAGAGGATAGATATTTTCGATTCAAAGGAATTCGGACGTTTCCTCACTCTTGACGGTTACATGATGCTTACGGAAAAGGACGAATTTATCTACCATGAAATGATAACTCACGTTCCTATGGCAGTTCATCCGAATCCGAAAAATATTCTCGTTATCGGAGCAGGAGACGGAGGAGTAGTCCGGGAACTTACCAGATACAGCTCTGTTGAAAACATTGATCTTGTGGAGATTGATGAACTTGTGGTAGAGGTGAGCAAGAAATATCTTACTACTACAGCTTGCCGTTTTGACGACCCGAGAGTTCATATTTTTTATGAGGACGGAGTGAAGTTCATCCGCCGCTGTGAGGACAAATATGACGTTATAATTGTCGATTCTACTGATCCCTTTGGTCCGGGAGAAGGGCTTTTCACAAAGGAATTCTACGGAAGCTGCTTTAAGGCTCTTCATGAGGACGGAATCATGGTCAATCAGCATGAAAGTCCGTTTTACGACGAGGATGCGGCGGCAATGCAGCGTTCTCATAAAAGAATCGTTGAAAGTTTTCCGATAAGCAAGGTTTATCAGGCTCATATCCCGACGTATCCTTCGGGACACTGGCTTTTCGGATTCGCTTCAAAAAAATATCATCCCGTGAACGATTTCAACGGTATCAAGTGGAGTATGCAGGAGATACGCACACGCTATTACAATCCAAGACTTCATGCAGGAGCCTTTGCCCTGCCAAATTATGTAGAGGAGCTGCTTAAAGATGTTGAATAAAAATATCCAGACCTTTATTGCCTGCGACAGCGAATATGACGATGCAAAAATCGTCCTTTTCGGAGCAGGCTTTGACGGAACAACAAGTTTTCGTCCCGGAACAAGATTTGCTCCGGCAGCAATAAGAAACGAAAGTTTCGGAATCGAGACATATTCGCCTTATCAGGATAAGGATATGCTCGATTACAGCTACTTTGACAGCGGAGATTTAGAGCTTCCTTTCGGCAGTACGAACAGAGCTGTAGCCGATATCGCCATGAGAGCAGACATGATTCTTACAGACGGAAAAATTCCGTTTATGATAGGCGGAGAACATCTTGTAACTCTCGGTTCTGTTATGGCTGTAACGGAAAAATTTGAGGAACTATATATCGTTCATTTTGACGCTCATGCCGATCTGCGTGACGATTATCTTGGACAGAAGCTTTCTCATGCCTGCGTTCTGAGAAGATGTCACGAGCTTGTGGGGGACGGTCATATTTTCCAGTTCGGAATAAGAAGCGGTGACCGTGAGGAATTTCTTTTTGCAAACGAGCATACAGAGATGCATAAATTTAATTTTGACGGACTTGAGGAGACTGTGGAAAAACTCAAGGGAAAAAACGTCTATCTTACGGTAGATTTGGATGTTCTCGATCCGTCGATTTTTCCCGGAACAGGTACTCCGGAAGCAGGTGGAGTCTCCTTTGACGAGCTGAGACGTGCTTTGACTCTTGTTTGCAGTAAGCTGAATGTAGTTGCCTGCGATGTGAATGAGCTTAGTCCCGTTTACGACCAGAGCGGAGTTTCGACAGCCGTTGCCTGTAAGATAATAAGGGAAATGCTTCTGGCGATGTCTTAATCTCATACAGGAGGATACAAATCATGCGTAAAACTATGTACAGAACGAATAACCCTAAAATAGTGGGGATATTTTTCATTCTTTTTTCGATTTTGTTTATAATTGTGGGAATCGTAGTTTTAATGATTCCGAAAATTAAAGCACAGAAATGTACGGAATCTGTCAGAGCGGAGGTTGTTGAAAATCTTCCCGTTGAAAGCAGTCATAGATCCAACAGCGGACGCCACAGGACATCGGTAATGTATAAGCCTGTTTTTTCGTTCACTTATAACGGAAAAGATTATCTTGTTGAAAGCAAAACTTCTTCTGATCCGCCTGCTTTTCAGTCCGGAGAGATAGTTGAGCTAAAAATCAATCCGGATGACCCGACAGATTTTTATGCTCCGTCTGATAAAACTACCAGCTTTATCGGGATTATTTTTACTGCTATGGGAGCGCTTTTTCTGATTATCGGAATCGTATTAAGAGTTGTTTTCATAAAAAATGAAAAGAGTGAAAGTCCATGAACGTAATTGTAAGAAAATACAGCGAAAAGGATTTATCTGAAATGATAAATATATGGAACGAAGTGGTTGAAGAGGGAATCGCTTTTCCGCAGGAGGAATTACTGGATGAGAAAAGCGGTACAGAATTCTTCGCCTCGCAGACTTATTGCGGAGTAGCCGCTGACTGCGATACCGGCAAAATTCTTGGATTATATATTCTGCATCCCAATAACGTCGGACGATGCGGACATATCTGTAATGCGAGCTACGCTGTTTTAAAGAGGAGCAGAGGTCTGCACATAGGTGAAAAGCTGGTAAAGGACTGCTTGATTCAGGGAAAAGCTCATGGTTACAGAGTACTTCAGTTCAATGCGGTCGTTGCTTCAAATGTTCACGCACGTCATCTGTATGAAAGACTTGGATTTGTGCAGCTTGGAACGATTCCGGGCGGATTCAGACTGAAAGACGGACGATATGAGGATATCTGTCCGTATTATCACGAATTGTAAATTATTTAAGGAGAGTATAAAATGAAAATTTTATATTGTCAGGCAGAAAAAATAACTGTTAGTACAAAAATGCATAAAGCCGCTATAGAAAAAGTTGGACGCTCTTTTATAATTACCGATAACGTTAACGGAATAAAAACAATTCTTGACAACATTCAGGATATTGATTTATTTCGTAAAAATGAAATTGGTTCAATGATAAGGCTTATTAACGGTGCTGAGAATGAGACATACTACATTACTGTACCAAGATTATTTATTGATATAGGCGGTGGATTTGCTATAATCAACGCAAGAGCTGTGAAAAAAACTGTACAATCAGTTGACAGTAGATTTATAATAAAAGGAGAGTATAAAATGAAAAAATGTATGATAATCGGCTGCGGAGGAGTAGCCTCAGTTGCAATTCACAAATGCTGTCAGAACAGCGAGGTTTTCGAGGGAATTATGATCGCAAGCCGCACAAAATCAAAGTGTGACGCTTTGAAAGAAAAACTTCAGCCGACTACCAAAACTGTTATTGAAACAGCTCAGGTAAATGCCGACAACGTTGACGAGCTTATCGCCCTTATCGAGTCATATAAACCGGACGTTGTTCTGAATCTTGCGCTTCCCTATCAGGATCTTACGATCATGGACGCTTGTCTCGCAACGAAAACTCACTACGTTGACACTGCAAACTATGAACCGCTTGATACCGCAAAGTTTGAGTATAAGTGGCAGTGGGCGTACCGTGAGCGCTTTGAAAAGGCTGGAATAACAGCACTTCTCGGAAGCGGATTCGATCCCGGAGTAACCGGAGTTTTCTCCGCATACGCTATGAAGCATGAATTTGACGAGATCAACTATATTGATATTCTCGACTGCAACGGCGGCGACCATGGCTATCCGTTTGCAACAAATTTCAATCCCGAAATAAACATTCGTGAAGTTTCTGCAAAGGGAAGCTATATCGAGGACGGAAAATGGGTTGAAACCGAGCCTATGGAGATAAAGCGTGTATACGATTTCAAGGGCGTGGGCGAAAAGGATATGTATCTGCTTCACCATGAAGAACTGGAATCTCTCGCTCTTAACATCAAGGGAATCAAGCGGATTCGTTTCTTTATGACGTTCGGTCAGAGCTATCTTATGCATCTGAAATGTCTTGAAAATGTGGGAATGACTTCGATCGAGCCTATTATTTATGAGGGAAAAGAGATAGTTCCGCTCCAGTTCCTGAAAGCAGTTCTTCCTGATCCTGCGTCATTAGGTCCGAGAACGGTCGGAAAAACCAATATCGGCTGTATTTTCAGAGGTAAAAAGGACGGTAAGGACAAGACTTATTATCTCTACAATATCTGCGATCATCAGGAGTGCTATAAGGAAGTCGGTTCACAGGCTATTTCCTATACGACAGGAGTTCCGGCAATGATAGGTGCAATGATGATAATGACAGGTCAGTGGAACAAAGCCGGAGTCTACAATATCGAGGAATTTGATCCCGATCCGTTTATGGAAGCTCTTAACAAGTGGGGACTTCCTTGGGAAGAGGATTTTGATCCGGTTCTTGTTGATTGATGGAAATAGTATTTGATAGATTTCCTGATGTAAAAGTAATTTTCCGATTTAATGGGACAAGGAAAACTCCTGTGTGCGACGGATATCGTCCTGATCATCTTGTAAAAGAGGATTATCTCACCTGCGGAGTTCATCATTATGACAGTGCAGAACGAATTATGCCTGATTCCTCTGTCAAAGGTACAATAACTTTTATTGCTCCTGAGCATTATCCGCATTGTCTATGGATTGGGAAAATAATTAATATTCATGAGGGAGCAAGAGTTGTCGGAACGGCTGAGATTACTGAAATTTTAAATCCCATACTGTCAATTTAGTAATGAGGAGAATTCATAAAAGATTGTTTATATTTCGATTGAAATGGAGGGATGAAATGACTGATATTGCAAAATTTAAAACCCCGTGCTACGTCATTGACGAGGATAGTTTGCTGCGAAACCTCGAAATACTTCACGGAGTTGAAAAACGGACGGGATGTAAAATACTTCTTGCGCAGAAGGCGTTTTCATGCTATCATCTTTATCATTTGATAGGGGAGTATATTTCGGGAACGGCTTGCAGCGGACTTTATGAAGCAAAGCTCGGTTTTGACGAAATGGGCAAGGAAAATCACGTTTTTTCGGCAGCCTACCGTGAGGAAGAATTGGACGAAATAATCTCATACTGCGGACATATTATATTCAATTCTTTTGCTCAGCTTGATAAATACCGTGAGCGTGTGCTTTCTGCCGGAAAGAAGATAGGACTCCGCATAAATCCGGAATGTTCAACTCAGGAAGGACATGAGATATATGATCCATGTTCGCCTAAGTCACGTCTTGGAATAACAAACAGGAACTTCCGCAGAGATGATTTGCATGGAGTTACAGGTCTGCATTTTCACACTTTGTGCGAGCAGAATTCCGATGATCTTGAAAAAACTCTTGATGCTGTAGAGGAAAAGTTCGGAGATGTTCTTTCGGGAATGGAATGGATAAATTTCGGCGGTGGGCATCACATTACCCGTCCGGATTACGATATTCAGCGTCTTGAAAACTGTATTGATCGTATGCAGGCAAAATACGGACTTGAAGTTTATCTCGAACCGGGAGAGGCAGTCGCTCTTAATGCCGGATATCTCGTAACGGAGGTTCTTGATATCATTGAAAATGATATGCCTATAGCTATTCTTGATACGTCCGCAGCCTGCCATATGCCTGACGTACTGGAAATGCCCTATCGTCCGCCGCTTAATGGTTCAGGAGAATCAGGAGAACTTGAGTATACATATCGTCTCGGTTCTCAGACCTGTCTTGCCGGAGATGTAATAGGAGAATATTCTTTTGTTGCACCTCTTAACGTTGGAGATAAACTCGTTTTCGGAGATATGGCGATATATTCAATGGTCAAGAATAATACGTTCAACGGAATGCCCCTGCCTTCAATAGTTTTGCTGAAAAAAGACGGAACGACCGAAATTCTCAGGAAATTTGGCTATGACGATTTCAAAAACAGGCTGTAATGGGGGGAATTTTAATGGTTGTAGTATATCTTACCTGCGGAAAAATATGTAGCGGAAAAAGCACTTTCGCAAGGAAGCTTGCCAAAGAGAAAAATGCCGTAATTTTATCATGTGATGAACTTACGAAACTTTTTCCGCCTACGGAAAATCACGAATCGGTTCTTGAAGCAGTTGAAAAGTATCTTCTAAAAAAAATGGAAGAAATAATAAGCTGCGGAACAAATGTTATCCTTGATTGGGGATTCTGGACTAAGCAGAAACGGACTGAAATGACCGCTCGTCTGAAAAGTCTTGGAATACCTTATGAGTGGCATTATATCATGGTTTCCGACAGTCAGCTCCGTGAAAATATAAAAAAACGGAATAGCGCTCTTGGTGAGTCGGATTATTTTGTTGACGATGGACTTCTTGATAAATGTCTTTCGATTTTTGAAGAGCCGGATGAATATGAAATGAATAATTTATTTAAAAGGGACTGATGCAGTCCCTTTTGTCATATAAAGAGCATTTCAGGAATACCTTTTCTATGGAGGCGATTTATATGGACAAAAATCAGCTTGAAAAATATAAACAGGAAATGATGAAACTTTATGGAAAAAGTACTTCTTTACCGGAGAAACGGGCAGTAAAAACAATATCTGAACCTGAAAAATCCCCTGATGATGAGGATGAACGTGAGGAGGTAAGAGAAGAGATAATTTCAGAAGAAATAGGAGAAGTGAACGCAAATGCTCCGGATGACACTGCGTGGAGCGATCATTCAGACGATCACATCAGAGATCATGTTTCTCATGATGACGATGTCGACCTGCGTTATCCCGAACCTGATCTTGATTCGATTGATCTTAATTTAAACGGATATGACAATGCAGACGAATCAGAAGCTCCGCCGGAATATGTTTCAGAGGAAAGTCTGGGAAATTCTATCGGATATATTCTTGTAAATGTTCGTACCGGCGATGAATCATGGGCGATAGAGAATGCAGTGGTTATGATCACAGCGATCATCGACGGAAGACGAATGATAATAGCTTCCGGACTTACCAATCAGAGCGGAACTACTCAGCGGTTTGAAGTTCCTGTTCCGGAATCGGCATTATCTCAGCAGCCTTTTTCAGAAACAAGACCTTATAATCTTTTCGATGTGAGCGTTACGGCAAAAGGATTTTTCAATGAAAGAAGCGTTGATGTTCCTGTTTTTTCGGGAATTACTTCCGTTCAGAATTTCGCTATGATACCGGTTCCTCTGATGATGAAGGAAACCGACGAAACTGTTACTATTTATAATCAAGAGCCGAATTTCGGAAATCCTGCACAACAAGGAGGATAATATTATGCTTTCAGGAACTCCTTATATTCCGGAAACTATAACGGTGCATCTTGGAACTCCTGATTCCGATGCGCCGAATGTTACCGTAAGCTTTCCTTCGTATATAAAAAACGTTGCGTCCAGCGAGATTTTTCCTACATGGCCGGAAAGCGCTTTGAGAGCCAATATTTATGCTATAACAACATATGCTCTTAATCGTATCTATACCGAATGGTACAGATCGAGAGGGTATGATTTCGATATAACTTCAACAACTCAGTATGATCAGAAATTTATAAACGGACGTGAATATTTCGAGAATATAAGCCATCTTGTTGACGAACTTTTTAATGATTATATAAGAAGAGAAGGCTATGTTGAGCCAATGTTCACGGCTTTCTGTAACGGAACAACTACTACCTGCGAGGGGCTTTCACAGTGGGGAACGGTGGAGCTTGCCAATCGTGGAATGACTCCGTATGAGATATTGCAGTATTATTACGGAGATGATATTGAAATAGTAAGAAATGCTCCGGTTAAAACGGCAATGCCTTCTTATCCGGGAGTTGAACTTAAACTTGGTTCAGGCGGAAACGATGTCAGATCGCTACAGATATACCTGAACAGAATTTCAAGAAATTATCCGGCGATTCCGAAAATACCGTCGGCTGATGGAATTTTTGATGAACCGACTCAAGATGCGGTTGAAGCTTTTCAAGAGATTTTTGGTCTTGAAGTAACGGGCATTGTCGATCAGGCGACATGGTATAGAATTACATATATTTATACCAGCGTTAAGCGGATAGCTGAGCTTGATTCAGAAGGAGTGCGCTGGGAAGAGGTTGAACTTATTTATACAGAAGATCTTAAAGTCGGTATGCAAAGTCCGGAAGTCAGCACATTTCAGTATTACCTTGCCGTTATCGGAGCTTATTATGAGGCTGTAGAGCCTGTGGCTATAACAGGTTATTTCGGAGAAAATACCGAACGTTCGGTAAAGTCTTTCCAGCGTGTTTTCGGACTTCCTCAGACAGGAGAGATAGACCGTGCAACGAGAAACGATATTTATCGGGCATACGAGGGAATCGTTGAATCAGTGCCTCCGAGACAGACTGAAGTTGCGCTGTATCCGGGAACAGTTCTGAGAGAGGGTATAACAAGCGATTCAGTTAAAATAATTCAGGAATATCTTACATTTATTCATAATACCTATAGTGAGATTCCGGCTGTAAACAATACGGGATATTTCGGACCGCTTACAAAGCAGTCGGTAATGGCGTTTCAGCGGCAGTTTGATATAAATCCTACGGGAATAGTAGGCGCAGTCACTTGGGATAAAATTGCCGAAGTTTATTCCGATCTGCGATATGGATTTGATAAACGTCCGTATCAGAATCCGGGATATATTATTACAGCTGATTAAGGAAGGGAGCGAATCATAAATGCCATATACAAATGCACAGAAAAAACAGCATATTAAAGAGATTCAGACGTATCTTTATGCAATTTCAATGTTCAATAATAAAATTCCCCAGATAATTCCTGATGGAATATATGGAAAAGAAACTGCAACAACCGTTCGTGCTTTTCAGCGTGAATATGGACTTCAGGAGACAGGAAGCATAAATTCAGCTACCTGGAACAAAATAGTCAGCGTTTACCGGGCATATCAGCACTCAGCGCCATGCGCATATAACGTTTTTCCGTCTCAGGCTTATGTTGTAAAAAATGGTGACGACGGAGAGCTTGTTTATATTATACAGGCTATGCTTGGAGAACTTGGAATGTATTATGATAATTTTCCGAAAACTACGGTTTGCGGAAATTATAACGCTGCAACAATAAATGCGGTAAAGAATTTCCAGAAACGTGTCGGACTTCCGCAAAATGGAGTAGTTGACTGCCAGACGTGGAATATGCTTGTGGGATGCTGCGAGCATACAAGCCGGACGTTACAGTAATTTTAAGGGAGACTTTGTCTCCCTTAAACTCTATATCCATAAAGAGCATCTGGAATAATTAGAGGAGAACGCTTGGATGAAGATAACTTCCTATCTAAATTCTTTTAATGTGTTCCATTTTGGGTTTCTGATTGACAAAATTTACACAGCGTGATATAATTGTAGAGTATTAAAAATGATGTAAAATTATTATACATAAAACAAAGGATGATTTTGATATGGATTATAATGCACTTGCCAATTACCTTTTTCCAAATGTAACATCTTCACCGGAGGATATGGAAAAACGCTTTCCGGAGCGTTCTCTTCCGGAAAATGCCAACGTTACCCGTATAGGTCCGAGTCCGACAGGATTTGTTCACCTCGGAAACCTTTATAACGCTATAATAGGCGAGCGAATCGCTCATCAGTCCGGCGGAGTTTTCTATCTTCGTATAGAGGATACCGACAATAAGCGTGAAGTTGAGGGAGCTGTTGAAACTGTTATCAACGCTATGAATTATTTCGGAGTTAATTTTGATGAAGGCGCAGTTGCTTCCGGAGATAACGGAAACTATGGTCCTTATCGTCAGAGACAGCGTGAGGAAATATATCATGTCTTTGCAAAACATCTTGTCGAGCAGGGACTTGCTTATCCTTGCTTCCTCACAGCCGAGGAAATTGACGAGATCCGTGAAAAGCAGACTGCAAATAAGGAAAATCCGGGAATTTACGGCGAATATGCTAAAAATCGTGATCTTACATTAGAGCAGATCAAAGAAAATATAGAAGCAGGAAAAGAATGGGTTCTTCGTTACAGAGGAGTTCAGACTGATGAATATATATGTGTTGATGACGCTATAAGGGGAAAAGTTGAAATGCCACGCAATAATATGGACTTCGTTCTGCTTAAAAGCGATGGAATCCCGACATATCATTTCGCTCATGTGGTTGACGATCATCTTATGCGTTCTACTCACGTTATAAGAGGAGAAGAGTGGCTTTCTTCGCTTCCTATGCACGTTGAGCTGTTTAATGCTCTTGGCTGGAAACATCCGATTTACTGTCATACGGCAACTCTCATGAAAATAGAGGGAACAGGCAAGCGAAAGCTTTCAAAGAGAAAAGATCCCGAGCTTGCTCTTTCGTATTATCAGCAGGAGGGAATCAGTTCTGATGCGATATGGGAGTTCCTTCTCACTATTCTTAATTCTAATTTCGAGGAATGGCGAATCGCAAATCCGGAAGCTGATTACAGGGATTTTCCGTATTCTCTTTCAAAAATGTCTATTTCGGGAGCGCTGGTTGACCTTGATAAGCTCAGAAATATCTCTAAGGACGTTATCGGCAGAATGAACGCAGAAGATGTTTATAGAGAATGGTTTAACTGGTGCGAACAGTATGATGAGAAATTTGCCGGACTTATTAAAAAATATCCGGAGCGTACTGTTGCTGCATTAGGAGTAGGAAAGGGCGGAAACAAGCCTCGTAAAGATATTGAAACATGGAAGCAGGCTTGCAGCTTCATGAGTTTCTATTATGATGAAACTTTTGAAATAAACGACGAAATGCCGGCAGAATGCGATGAGGAAACAAGAAAACTCTTCTTTGCAAAATATCTTGGATCATACGATCATTCCGATGATTCCTCCGCATGGTTCAGCAAGGTGAAAGAGATAACAGAAGATCTTGGATTCGCCGCTAAACCAAAGGATTACAAGAAAAATCCAGATCAGTTCAAGGGCAGCATTATTCATATCACAAATATGCTCAGAATAGCTCTTACCGGACGTGCTAATGCTCCGGATATTCACGAGATAAGTCATGTTCTTGGTGAAGATATTGTAAGAGCAAGACTTGAAAAGTGGATGTAATGAAAGGACTTGAAAAAATGGCAAGAAATAAAGATGGCAATAATGGAAAGCCGTTTGAAATACCACGTCCGGAATTTCCGAAAAGAGCCGTTATCACAGGCGGTATGCCTTACGGAAATAAGGAGCTTCACTTCGGACACGTCGGCGGAATGCTTGTTTTTGCCGACACATATGCTCGTTTTATGCGTGACAGAATCGGAAAGGATAACGTAATTTTTGTAAGCGGTACGGATTGCTACGGCTCTCCGATCGCTGAAAGCTGGCGTGTTAAAGTCAAAAACGGCGAATTTGAAGGCTCGCTTGAAGATTTTGTAAGCAGTAATCACGAAAAACAGAAGGCTACGCTTGAGTCTTACGGAATCTCACCGAATCTTTTTGCCGCTTCCGGACTTGGACGCTCCAAAGAGATCCACAGCGAGGTCACGGATTGGTTTATCAGCTCTCTTTATAAAAAGGGACAGCTCAATAAAATTTCAACTATGCAGTTTTTTGATGAAAAGGCAGGAGTTTTCCTGAACGGCCGTCAGGTTATCGGAAAATGTCCGGTCGAGGGATGTACTTCCGAAAAAGGCTACGCAGACGAATGCGACCTCGGTCATCAGTATATGCCGGAAAATCTTCTTAATCCTGTAAGTACGCTCACAGGAGAAACACCTGTTATGAAGCCCGTTACCAACTGGTATTTCAAACTCAGAGACTACGAGGAGCTTATGAAAAACTGGGTCGAAGAGCTGAAAAAGCGTAAGGATGTTCGTCCGGTAGTATGGAAAACTATTGATGAATTTTTGAAACCTCCGGTAATTTACATCAAGCGTGAATTCGAGGAGAAATACTTCTCGCTTAAAGATTCAATGCCGGAGCATGAGTACATTGAGGAAAAGAAAAAGCCGTCGTTTACGATCGAGTTCACAAAGCTTTCAGACTGCGATGAAGCCTGTCGTATATTAACGGAAAACGGAATCCGCTACAGAACGGGAAAAACTCTCGTTCCGTTCCGACTTACAGGTAATATCGAATGGGGAGTTCCTGCGCCTGTTTTAGAGGATGAAAACGGACTTACAGTCTGGGTTTGGCCGGAATCTCTCTGGGCGCCTATTTCCTTTACTCAGACTTATCTTGAAAAGAGCGGTTCAGACCGTGAGGACTGGAAAAAATACTGGTGCAGCAAGGACTCAACGGTTTATCAGTTCATCGGACAGGACAATATTTATTTCTATGGAATCGCTGAACCTGCAATGTGGATGGCTCAGCAGGAGTCCGAGGAGAAAACTGCTTCTCCGTCAGACGGCGAGCTTCAGATGCCGATAATCGTTGCAAATCATCATATCCTTTTCCTCGATAAAAAGGCTTCAAGTTCAGGAGCAATAAAGCCTCCTATGGCGGACGACCTTCTTGAACATTATACGCCGGAACAGCTCCGTATGCACTGGCTCGGACTCGGACTTGGACAGCGTTCTGTAAGCTTTATGCCGAAGCCGTATAATCCTGACGCAAAACCGGAGGATGCCGATCCTGTCGTTAAAGACGGACTTCTGCTCTCGAACGTTTACAACCGTATGATTCGTACCGCATTTTATACGGCTCAGAAAGAGCTTGGAGGAATCATGCCTGATAACGCTCCGGAAGAGCAGTTCCTTGCTGATGCAAAAAAAGCTGTTCTGGAATACGAGCGTCATATGTCGAAATTTGCGTTCCACCAGTGCACATATGTGCTTGACAGCTACATCAGAAACGGAAGCAAATACATGGCAAAGGCTCTTACGGGCGAATATTCCGATAAAGAATCGCTTTCACAGACTCTTGCAAATCTTTTCTATATAATAAGAATAGCCGGAATTCTGCTTCATCCTATGGCTCCTTTCGGAACCGAAAAGCTTCGTGAATATTTACAGGCTGATGAGCGGATATGGTCTTGGGATACTATTTTCGAGCCTTTGAATTACTTCACCGGAACGAATCACGAACTTAAATTTCTTCCGCCGAGAACTGATTTCTTCACAAGACATGAAAGTCAGTTTGCTGTCGAGTAATAAAAATTCAATAACCTATTGGACTGCTGCAAGAAATTGCAGCAGTTCTCTTTACAAAACAGAGTTTTTCTGATATAATAAATAAATAAGCAAATCCGGAAAAGAGGTAGAACATTGGCTAACGAAAAAATAAGAAATTTCTGCATTATTGCGCATATAGATCACGGCAAATCAACTCTTGCCGATCGAATCCTTGAAAAAACCGAGACTGTTGCCATTCGTGATATGGAAGACCAGCTTCTTGACAATATGGACATTGAAAGAGAGCGTGGAATAACGATAAAGGCTCGTGCTGTAAGGCTGAAATACACAGCTCAGGACGGCGAGGACTATATTTTCAACCTTATTGATACTCCCGGTCACGTCGATTTCAACTATGAAGTCTCACGTTCGCTTGCTGCCTGCGAGGGAGCTATTCTTGTAGTAGACGCATCTCAGGGAATCGAGGCTCAGACGCTTGCGAACACATATCTTGCAATTGAGCACGATCTTGAAGTTGTTCCTGTTGTGAATAAAATTGATCTTCCCTCCGCAGAACCTGAAAGAGTCTGCTCCGAGGTTGAAAACGTTATTGGAATTCCTGCAATGGACGCTCCGAGAATTTCTGCTAAAATGGGAACAAATATAGAAGCCGTTCTTGAAAAAATTGTCACGGATATCCCTGCGCCCAAGGGAGATACTGAAAAACCGCTGAAAGCGTTGATTTTCGATAGTTATTACGATTCATACAAGGGCGTTATTATTTATGTTCGTGTTAAAGAGGGTACTGTCAGAGTCGGCGACAGCATTCGTCTTATGGCGACCAGAGCTGTTTTCACTGTTGTTGAAGCAGGTTTTATGGACGCTTCGTCACTTGTCAACAACGGTATGCTCGAAGCAGGAGAAGTTGGTTATATTGCAGCTTCTATCAAGAGCATCGGCGATACTCAGGTGGGCGATACCGTAACTAATAACGATGATCCGTGCGACGAACCGCTTCCAGGCTACAGAAAGGTGAATCCGATGGTGTTTTCGGGAATTTATCCTGCCGACGGTGCGAAATACGGCGATCTGCGTGAAGCGCTGGAAAAGCTTCAGCTCAATGATGCTTCGCTCTCTTTTGAGCCGGAGACATCGGTTGCGCTCGGATTCGGATTCCGGTGTGGATTCCTCGGACTGCTCCATATGGAGATCATTCAGGAGAGACTTGAAAGAGAATATAATCTTGATCTGATAACGACTGCTCCATCGGTTATATACAGAGTAACTCTTACCAGCGGAGAAGTGCAGTATATCGACAATCCGACTAATTACCCCGATCCTGCGCTCATACAGCTTGCAGAAGAACCTATGGTCAAGGCGGACATTTTGTCGCCATCGGAATTTGTCGGAAATATAATGGAGCTTTGTCAGGACAGACGTGGAATTTTCAAGGATATGCAGTATCTTGATGATACAAGAGTCAATCTTCATTATGAGCTTCCGCTTAACGAGATCGTTTACGATTTCTTCGATGTTCTTAAATCAAGGACTAAGGGCTATGCTTCGTTTGACTATGAAATGCTCGGTTATTCTCCGTCTAAGCTTGTTAAGCTCGATATTCTGCTCAACGGCGATGTAGTCGATGCTTTGTCGTTTATCATCCACACAGATAAGGCTTATGGACGAGCAAGAAAAATTGCCGAGAAGCTGAAGGAAAATATTCCACGACAGCTTTTTGAAGTACCGATCCAGGCCGCTATTGGAGGAAAGGTTATTGCGCGAGAAACAGTAAAGGCAATGAGAAAAGACGTTCTTGCAAAGTGTTACGGCGGCGATATCACGAGAAAAAAGAAGCTGCTTGAAAAACAGAAAGAGGGCAAAAAGCGTATGCGTCAGCTTGGAACAGTAGAAGTTCCGCAGGAAGCATTTATGAGCGTTTTGAAACTTGACAGCTGATAGGACAGGGGAACTATTATGATAAATTCTGTCATTCTTATACTGCTTGCGGCGGCAATGATTTTAAGCATTATAACTGCCGCTGCTGAACCGATTTTTAAGAGAAACTCCGGAATAGGACGTTTTTTCAGAGAAATACGGATTCGTCTGAGAGAAATTTCACTGACAAGCTTCTGCGTGACCTCGACACTTCTTCTTTTGTGGGGAGTTATAGTCCACGATATGATTTTCGAGGGAATATGGACGGCTATTGTAATGTTGTTTACAATACTGTTCGTTCTCCACACAGAGGATATTCTGGATCTCACGAAAAGACGTAAAAAAGCAAAACTTAAAAAGCTGCTCCCACTTGCAAAGCTGGCTGCGTTTTGCGAAAATGAAGCGAAAGAGGCTGAAATTCTTTCGGAACTTACTCCGATGAATCCGTCAGAGTATGAAAATTCCGGAGAAGAAATAACGCCTGCTTAAAAGAAAGGAAAAATTATGAGCATATATACTTGTCCGCATTGCGGAGAAAAGGGGTTTACTCCTATAACCAAAGCCTTAGCGGGAAAAATGAATTCAAAGGGCAAGCCTTGTAAACACTGCGGTACAAAATGTGTGAACGGCAAGGCTGCGACAATTTTCAATGCTGTTTACAGTGTGATAGTTATTGTTTCAATTTTTGTAATATATTTTACCTCTCAGCATCATGATTTTCTTGCAATGAGAGAAATTCCGCTGATGATATTGCTTATTCTGTCGGAATTTATCGTTCCTGCCGTTGTGAATGCGTTTTTTTTCAAAATGGAGGAATCCATAAGACTTGATATTTCATGAAAAGTCTCGGAATATATATTCATGTGCCGTTCTGCGGAAAAAAGTGCGACTACTGCGACTTTTATTCGGTGAATTATTCAAAGACGGCTGTGCAGGACTATGTTGACGCAGTTCTGCGCAATATCAGGCATTATTCCGATACAGGGCAGAACGTTGATACCGTTTACTTCGGCGGAGGAACTCCCTCGCTTCTTTCTCCTCAGCAGATAGAAACTGTAATGGATGAGATCAGCGGAAGTTTTTCTCTCGATAAAAATGCAGAGATCACTCTTGAGGCTAATCCCTCAACGCTGAATCCTGATAAGCTTGCCGGACTCCGAAGTGCCGGAATAAATCGGCTTTCGGTCGGAGTTCAGTCCATGATCGACAGCGAGCTTTCTTTTCTTGGAAGAACTCACAGTGCAGAGCGAGCTGAAAAAGCTGTTTTGGACGCTTATTCAGCCGGATTTGAAAATATCTCCTGCGATCTTATGATCGCTCTTCCGGAGCAGACCGCATATAATATCGCATACTCGGTCAACCGTCTTTCAGCTCTGCCGATTCAGCATATTTCTGCGTATATTCTGAAAACGGAGGAGGGGACTCCTTTCGACTGTGATGATATCAAAAATCGTCTTCCTGATGATGACCGGACCGCTGCTCTTTATCTGCAAACCGTTGAGCTTCTTGAAAAAAGCGGATTTATGCAGTATGAAGTGTCCAACTTTGCCAAAAACGGATTTGAAAGCCGTCATAACAACCGCTACTGGAAATGCGAGGACTATATTGGAATCGGTCCTTCTGCACACTCGTGTTATAAAGGCAAACGTTTTGCGGTCGAGCGTGACCTGAGCAGTTTTGTTTCCGGAGAATTTCAGCAGGTTTATGTTACCGACAATGCTCCGTGCGGATTTGAGGAAACTGCAATGCTTCGTTTAAGGCTGAAAGAAGGATTGCTGCTGAGCGAGACCGGTTCTCACAGAAGCGAAATAGAAAAAAAATTACCCCGCCTTGAAAGGGCAGGATATATAAATTTCGACGGCGAGAGAGTATCCCTTACTCCGCAGGGATTTGTCATGTCAAATTCTGTAATTGAATATCTGATTTTCTGATATTGGGATAATATTGTTTACTTCTTTCTGTTGTTTATAAGGGGGACGCTGTCCCCCTTGCCCCCTGCCAAAGGGTGAATCCACCCTTTGGAAACCCACAATTAATTATTATCCATACTCCTTAAAGGGGTATGGATAATAATTTAATATCGGGATTCAAAAGGGGCTGTATGCCCCTTTTGCAGGGGTATAAGGGGACAGCGTCCCCTTAATAACTAACAGGAAAAGTAAATGATGTTATCCTACTCCAAAAGCTCTGATCGCATTTGCGCAAGGAGTTTTTTTTCACGTCTTGAAACCTGAACCTGAGTCATTCCAAGCGCGGCGGCGGTTTTGGACTGCGTTAAGTTTTTGAAGTACCGAAGTTCGAGAAGAGCTCTGTCGTTAGGTTCAAGTTTTGCCATGATTTGACGCAGTGCAAGAAGATCTACGATGGATTCGTCCGGCGATTCAGAAGGAATATCTATTTGTCCCTCATCGTCATCGCTTGCGGTGAGTGACAGCGTTGGCTGGCTTACGCAAAGAGCTTCAGAAACATCAGCTTCACGCTCGCCGGAAAGAGCTGCAAGCTCACTGATGACGGGTTCTCTGCCCTCTTTTTGACGAAAATCCTCGCAGATACGCTGAATTTTAAGCGAAAGCTCTTTTAAGCTACGGCTTACGTGAACTGTTCCGCCGTCACGAAAAAGTCGCTTTATTTCGCCTAAGATCACAGGTACGGCATATGTTGAGAATTTTACGCCACGTTCAGCGTCAAATGCCTTGACTGCTTTAAGAAGTCCTATGCAGCCAGCCGAATAAAGCTCGTCATACTCGATCCCACGTCCTCTGAATTTGTTTGCACATAAATGTACAAGACCGAGATTTTCTTCTGCTGTCGGCTGTTTTACGTCAGTTTTCATGTTTTGCCAGCCTTTTGCGCATAGTTACAGTAGTTCCTTTGCCGGATGAACTTTTTACGCTTAGCTTGTCCATGAAGGAACTCATTACCGAGAAACCGAGACCTGAACGTTCTTCTTCGGGAGCGGTTGTAAAAAGTGGCTGCATAGCCTGTTCAACGTCTTCGATACCGCAGCCCCTATCCTTTATCCTTATGTAGACCTCACGTCCAGCCAGAAGCTTGACTACAAGCTCGATATTGCCCTTAGCATTGCGGTAAGCGTGAACAACGGCGTTGGTCACTGCTTCAGAAACTGCCGTTCTTATGTCGGAAAGTTCTTCAACAGTTGGGTCTGCCTGAATCAGAAACGATGAAACGACTGCTCTTGCTGTGCTTTCATTTACCGAAAGCGACGGCATTGTAAATTTTATTTCATTTATAACTTCCATGATATTCTCCATTCAAGTGATTTTTACGATTCTTTCGATGCCGGAAAGCTTGAGAACACGTTTTATGTATGGCTGTGAATTACGTACTTCAAGCCTTCCGCCGCATTCTTTCATCAGCTTGCTTCTGCCCATAATAAGACCAATTCCGGAGCTGTCCATAAAGGTTATATTTTTGAAATCCATAACAAGCTCCGGCGGCTGGGCAGATATTATGAATTTATCAAGCTGAGTGCGAAGCTCTTTGGCGTTATGGTGATCGATCTCGCCGCTGAGTTTTGCAATAGCAGAACCGTTTTCGGATTTTATATCTATATTCATTTTATTCGCCTCCCTGATAAGCCAAATTATAGCATGGATCAACTGCGAATCATGTCGTATCCGCTGATAAATGTAAAATAAATTTCTTGAAATATATTGTTTTATATGTTATAATAAAATAAATAGCAATTGATTTATTTAGAGGTGAAAAAATGTCAAAACAATTCTGGAAAGGAAGCGCTTTGCTTGCTCCTGTACCTGCTGCACTCGTTTCCTGCGGAACGATTGAAAAGCCGAATGTTTTAACTATCGGTTGGACAGGCATAGTCTGCACTCGTCCGCCTATGACCTATATTTCAGTGCGGCCGGAGCGATTTTCGCATGATATTATCAAGGCTTCCGGCGAATTTGTTATCAATCTTACAACTTCGTCAATGTGCCGTGAAACGGACTTCTGCGGAGTTAAAAGCGGAAAGGATACGGATAAGATCTCTTCCTGCGGATTTCATCTTGTTCCGGCAAATAAGGTCGCTGTTCCTTTGATAGAGGAATGTCCGGTCAGTCTTGAATGCAGGGTCGTGAAATCGGAGCTTCTTGGCTCTCATACAATGTTTCTTGCGGAAATAGTCGGTATAGACGCTGATGAAAAATATATCGACAGCAAAGGTAAGCTTAATCTTCAGCAGTGCGGACTTATGGCTTACGCTCACGGAGAATATTTCGCTCTTGGAAGAAAGCTCGGTGACTTTGGATTTTCTGTAAGAAAGAAGAAAAAGAAAAGGAAATAATGG
>CAJKFZ010000021.1 GCA_905199285.1 uncultured Ruminococcus sp. | reverse complement strand
CGAAAAAAATTTATTTTATATTTTTCTTGATTTTTCTGATATTTTATGTTATTATATAAGTTAAGAAATTGTGCCATAAGGATTTATACGAAAAAACGTTTCATTTTTTCAGACATCCGTGGCAAATATATTATCGTGCATTTTACATCCGGCAGGTTTTGCTTTTATTTCATAATGTGCGAGTAAGGAGATCATTATGCCAAAAAGACAGGATATTAACAAGATTATGATCATAGGTTCAGGACCTATTATTATCGGTCAGGCCTGTGAATTCGACTATTCAGGAACTCAGGCTTGTAAGGCTCTGCGTAAGCTTGGTTACGAGATAGTTCTTGTAAACTCTAACCCTGCTACTATCATGACAGATCCTGATGTAGCTGATATCACTTATATCGAGCCTCTTAACCTTGCAAGACTTACTCAGATAATCGAAAAGGAACGTCCCGACGCTCTGCTTCCTAATCTGGGCGGACAGTCCGGTCTTAATCTTTGCTCCGAGCTTGATAAAGCAGGAGTTCTTGAAAAATATAACGTTAAAGTCATCGGCGTTCAGGTTGACGCTATCGAGCGTGGAGAGGACAGAATCGAATTCAAAAACGCTATGAGCGAGCTTGGAATCGGTATGCCCAGAAGCGAGGTAGCTTATTCTGTTGACGAGGCTGTTAAAATTGCCGAGCAGCTTAAATACCCTGTTGTTCTTCGTCCTGCATACACAATGGGCGGCGCAGGCGGCGGCATGGTTTACAACGTGGACGAGCTTAAGGTTGTCTGCGCAAGAGGACTTCAGGCTTCTCTGGTAGGACAGGTTCTTGTTGAAGAGTGTATCTTCGGCTGGGAAGAGCTTGAGCTTGAGGTTGTAAGAGACGCAGAAAATAATAAGATCACAGTCTGCTTTATCGAAAATATAGATCCTATCGGTGTTCATACGGGCGATTCTTTCTGCTCTGCTCCTATGCTTACTATCCCGGAGGACGTTCAGAAAGAACTTCAGGAAATGTCTTATAAGATCATCGAATCTATCGAGGTTATCGGCGGATGCAACTGCCAGTTTGCAAGAGATCCTGAAACTGGAAGAATCGTTGTTATCGAGATAAATCCGAGAACATCACGTTCCTCTGCTCTCGCTTCAAAAGCAACAGGATTCCCGATAGCGCTTGTTTCGGCAATGCTCGCCTGCGGTCTTACTCTTAAAGATATTCCATGCGGAAAGTACGGTACTCTCGATAAATATTATCCGGACGGCGACTATGTTGTTATCAAATTCGCTCGCTGGGCATTTGAGAAGTTCAAGGGCTCGGAAGATAAGCTCGGAACTCAGATGAGAGCAGTCGGCGAAGTTATGAGTATCGGCAAAACATATAAGGAAGCTTTCCAGAAGGCTATCAGAAGCCTTGAAACAGGCAGATACGGTCTTGGATTCGCTAAGAATTTCCACGATCAGACTAAGGAAGAACTTCTTGCACAGCTCAGATTCCCTTCAAGCGAAAGACAGTTTATCATTTATGAGGCTCTCAGAAAGGGCGCAACTATTGACGAAATATTCGAGCTTACTAAGATCAAGCACTGGTTCTTAGAGCAGATGATGGAGCTTGTTCAGGAGGAAGAGCAGCTTATCGCAATGAAAGGCTCTGTTCCTGAAAAGGACATTCTTAAACAGGCTAAGCTCGACGGTTTCAGCGACCGTTACCTCAGCTCGCTCCTTGAAGTTACAGAAGAAGAAATAAGAAACGCTCGTATCGGCTTCGGCATCAAGGAAGCATGGGAGGGCGTTCATGTAAGCGGAACTGAAAATGCCGCTTACTATTACTCGACATATCATCTTGACGAGGACAAGAGTCCCGTTAATACAGACAAGCCTAAGATCATGATTCTCGGCGGCGGTCCTAACAGAATCGGACAGGGTATCGAATTCGATTACTGCTGCGTTCATGCCGCACTCGCTCTCAAAGAGCTTGGATTCGAGTCCATTATCGTAAACTGCAACCCAGAAACCGTTTCGACCGACTATGATACGTCCGATAAGCTCTATTTCGAGCCGCTTACTCTCGAGGACGTTCTCAGTATTCACGAAAAGGAAAAGCCGGTTGGAGTTATCGCTCAGTTCGGCGGACAGACTCCTCTTAATCTCGCTAACGACCTTAAAAAGTACGGCGTAAACATTCTCGGAACAACTCCGGAGACTATCGACCTCGCTGAAGACCGTGACCATTTCCGTGCAATGATGGACAAGCTTGGAATTCCTATGCCTGAAGCGGGTATGGCTGTAAATGTTGACGAAGCTCTTGAGATCGCCAACAGAATCGGTTATCCTGTAATGGTTCGTCCTTCCTACGTTCTCGGCGGAAGAGGTATGGAGATCGTTCACGATGACGAGATGCTGAAGGTTTATATGTCTGCGGCAGTAGGTGTTACTCCGGACAGACCTATCCTCATCGATCGTTTCCTCAATCACGCTACAGAATGCGAAGCCGACGCTATTTCCGACGGTACAAACTGTTTCGTTCCAGCCGTTATGGAGCATATCGAGCTTGCCGGCGTTCATTCGGGCGACTCGGCTTGTATCCTCCCGTCAATGAATCTCACTGAAAAGCAGGTTGAAACTATCAAGGATTACACAAGAAAAATTGCCGTTGAAATGAACGTATGCGGTCTTATGAATATGCAGTACGCTATCGAGGGCGACAAGGTTTACGTCCTTGAAGCAAATCCCCGTGCATCAAGAACAGTTCCGCTCGTTTCAAAGGTTTGCGATATCAATATGGTAAAGATCGCAACTCAGATAATAACAGCGTCCCTTACAGGCAAGGCATCGCCTGTTCCGGAGCTTAAGGATAAGACTATCACTCATTACGGAGTTAAGGAAGCTGTGTTCCCGTTCAATATGTTCCAGGAAGTAGACCCTGTTCTCGGACCGGAAATGCGTTCTACAGGAGAGGTTCTTGGTATTGCTCCAACGTTCGGAGAGGCTTATTACAAGGCTCAGGAGGCTACTCAGACTAAGCTTCCCGAAAGCGGAACGGTTCTTCTCAGCGTTTGTGACAGAGATAAGCCGGAGCTTATTGACATTGCTAAGTCGTTCAATGAACTTGGATTCAGAATCGTGGCAACAGGAAAGAGCTACGAGATGATAAAAGAAGCAGGAATCCCATGCGAGAGAATCTTCAAGCTTTACGAGGGCAGACCGAATATTGCCGACGAGATCGCAAACGGCGAGATTCAGCTTATTATCAATACTCCTGCCGGAAAGACCAGCGTTCACGATGACAGCTATATCCGTAAGGCTGCTATCAAGCACCGTGTGACATATATCACAACTATGGCTGCTGCAAAGGCAAGCGCAGAGGGCATTAAGGCTCTTAAAGAAAACAAGCACTTCGGAGTTAAGTCGCTCCAGGCGCATCACGCTGATATTAAGTAATTTTAAGAAGCTGTTGTAAGAAAGACAGCGCTCATAAAGAAGTTTTCGCCATAGCATTTATGATTTTTTGTCAAAAGTGCTATGGCGTTTCTACTGACAGTGTAACGGCTTTAATGAATAATTATTAGTATTGCTCCGCCAACTAAACCTTGCCGTCAATATTTGTCAAAAATCAAATTTCTCTGCGTCTTCATACTCACCATACGCCAGTATGCTTTCTTCTTCATCCTTGATAAATTTGATTTTTGACTGCATTTTTTGGCAATGTTTAATTGGTGGAGCAATAAGATAAATCAGGATTTGTTAGGAGGTAAATTATGAGTGATGAAATAGCAAAATATATCGAAAGATTAAAAGAAGTTAAAAACGAACTATTAGAAAATTTTTCTAATAGAGATGAAGCAATAGAATATCTTGTAAAAGAAACAAATTTATCAGAAGAAGAATGTTCTAATGCTTATGACATTTTAGTTAAAATTGATTTTTCTAAAAATATACAGCAATAAATTTTGATTTATTCAGTGATTCTTCAACAACAAGCCCCGAAACAATTTTCAATAATTGCTTTGGGGCTTAAACTTTTTATGAGTATAAAGTACAACAGCTTTTTATGTGAATACGCTCTGATAGTTTTCAACGGAAGAGGTTTATTTTCTCAGTATATATGGACAAATATAATGAGATTCAGCGCAATATTTGTTAAAACAGAAGAAAATTTATGGTCAGACAAAATGTCTCAAAAAACATTTTTTAACCAAAAAATCAGAGCAATATCGTGCTAATTCCTTTCCACAAATAGGTTGATATCTTTTCAACACAGTGTTGAAACAGGTGTTGAGTTCCACATAAAATGTTGAAAACTATGTGGAAACAGTGGAAAACAACGTAAAATCCATTTTTTTACAGGTGGGAAAAGTTGAAAACGTTGTGGATAAACGGGGAAAATGTGTAAACAATAAAAATACGTTGTGGAAAAACACTCCACAATAATATTATGTAGAGGATATGATTTGTATGAAAAAGCTTTTAGCAATATGCTCCATATTTTTATCCGTTTGTGCAACTTTCACAGGCTGCGGCTCGGGAGATACACCCTATGACTCCAATAATGACAGTGTAGTTTCTTCCGACGATAAAAGAGGGAGAGATGACGACAGGAAGAGTGATTCCGTTGGAGATCACGTCGATGACGCTATCGACGGAGTGGGCGAAGCCGGCAAAGATATAATCGACGGAGCTACTAACGCTGCTGATGATATCATTGACGGTCTTGACGGTGAAAAAGATCACGATAGAGACAACAAGGATAGCAAAACAACTACCACAACCCGCAAAAGATAAAAAAAGCTCCCAAGTTTTCAACACTTGGGAGCTTTTGCTGTCTGAATTATAGTTCTATTTTTCTATATAATGTGAATTTGTTACTCATACTCACTGTCAAAAGGTGATATCCCATGGGCGCAAGCCCTAAATATTTCAAATGCCATAGGTATTTGAAATATTTAATACTGGGTTTCCAAAGGGATATTTATCCCTTTGGCAGGGGGAAAGGGGGACAGAGTCCTCCTTAGATAGAGAAGTAAAAACTATAATTTCAACCGCAGATTTCAATGATAGCTTCTGCCATAATTTCAGCGTTTTTGAGGAGATTTTCAACAGTTATGAATTCGTCGGCGCTGTGCATATTGCCGTCCTCGTTGGGAAATTCAGCTCCGAAAGCGACTCCGCCTTCTATCTCGTGGACGTAAGTTCCGCCGCCGATAGCGATACATCTGCCTTTATCTCCGGTCACACGCTCGTACACACGCAGAAGTGACTGAACGAATTCGCTGTTTTCATCGGTGCAGTGAGGCTCTGAACCCTCGCACGAGTCGATTCTGAATCCGGCAGCTTCAAGTTTTCCACATATGATGCTGTTGATTGTTGAAAACTTGCGATTCAGGGGAAAACGAATGTCGATTCCGCCATGCAGTCGGTCATTTTCGGTATACAAAATGGAGAGAACGCAGGTCATTTTTCCCGATATATCGTCGCTGAATCCAAGACCGCAGGATTTTCCGTCAGTTTCGCCGTGTGGGAAAAGTTCGGCGAGACTTTTCAACAGAGGGTGGGAATTTTGATTTTCCGCAAGATATTTCGTAATTGCGTTTTCACCCTTTTCCGGAGTCGAAGCATGAGCCGATCTGCCCCTATATTCGCCGGAATCCGCAGTACAGCTTTCAGGAACGGCATTAATAACGCTTCCGCCGTGAATGGATTCTCCGCTGTATTCTGTTGAAAAATAGACCCTAATCATACCTTTTTCAGCGTTGATGACAGGGTACTCGCCGTCCGGAGTAAAAATCATGGACGGAAGCGAGCGTTTTTTTCGGTAGTATGCGAGATCGGCGGAGCCATTTTCCTCGTTTGTACCAAAAATAAGCCGTACACCCTTTTTAAGAGGGATTCCAGCCGCTTTGACGGCTTTTGCGGCATAGAGGGCTGCTACAGCAGGTCCTTTATCATCGCACGTTCCACGCCCTATAAGACGTCCTGTGGGCACGTCATAGCGCAGAGTAAACGGATCGGAAGTCCAGCCCGTTCCCTCCGGAACGACATCGAGATGAGAGAGAATAGCAAGTTCCGGTTCAAGGTCGTTCAAATCGGCTGAACCGACGTAGTTTTCAACATTTTCCACAGTAAAACCTGATTCCTCACACTTTTCAAGCATTTTTGCAAGAGCCTCTGCCGGTTTTTGTCCAAACGGAAAATTTTCCTCCGCTTCGCCCTGAACGCTTTTTACTGCGACCAATTCAGCGAGAAAATCGATCATTTCCTCACGTTTTTCCTCAAGATATTTTCGTATTTCTGTCATATTTTCCTCCTTAACGTGGATAAAACGCATTTTAAACAAAAAACCGCAGCGTTTCCACTGCGGTTTTTTATAGGAGCGTAAATCAGTTTACGATAGCCTTTTCTGTTTCCTTATCAAAGATATGGATTCTGTTAGGATCGATAGCAACCTTGATATCGTCGCCAGGTCTTGCTGTTGATCTTGGGCTAACTCTTGCAGTAAGCGGAATGCCTTCGCAGAGGAGGTAGAGATATGTTTCAGCGCCCATCATTTCAGTGATTTCAACGTTACAGTCGATAATACCTGTTGAAGCGTTAGAAAGATACATTTCCTCATCGTGAATGCTCTCAGGACGAATGCCGAGGATGATCTCCTTGCCAACATAGTTGCCGAGTTCATCGTTGACCTTTGATTCAGGAACGATGATCTGATACTTAACTCCTCTTGAAGTCTTAGTATCTTCAGAGCCGAATTCAACGATATACTGACCGTATTCTTCCTTAAGAACAGCGTCGATGAAGTTCATCTGAGGTGAACCAAGGAATCCTGCAACGAACTTATTAACAGGGTTCTCGTAAAGATTCTGAGGAGTATCGATCTGCTGAACGAAACCGTCCTTCATACAAACGATTCTGTCGCCCATTGTCATAGCCTCAGTCTGGTCATGAGTAACGTAAATGAATGTAGTACCGAGCTTCTTGTGAATCTTAGAAATTTCGGTTCTCATCTGAGCACGAAGCTTAGCGTCGAGGTTTGAGAGAGGCTCGTCAAGAAGGAATACCTTAGGTGAACGAACGATAGCACGACCGAGAGCAACTCTCTGTCTCTGACCACCGGACATAGCCTTAGGCTTTCTGTCGAGAAGGTGAGTAAGATCGAGGATCTTAGCTGCTTCTGTAACCTTTCTTTCGATCTCATCCTTAGGAACCTTACGGAGCTTGAGTCCGAAAGCCATATTATCGAAAACAGTCATATGAGGATACAGAGCGTAGTTCTGGAACACCATCGCAATATCTCTGTCCTTAGGAGCGATATCGTTTACAAGACGGTCGCCGATGTAAAGCTCGCCCTCTGAAATTTCTTCAAGTCCGGCGATCATACGGAGCGTAGTAGACTTACCGCAGCCGGAAGGTCCAACGAGAACGATAAATTCCTTATCTCTTATCTCTAAATTAACATCTGAAACAGCAACAACGCCGCCCGGATATTTTTTATAAATGCCTTTAAGTGTTAAACCTGCCATTTAATCCAGTCCTCCAGTTCAATTTTCTTGCCGATTTTTTTATATACTATCAGCTATAATAATATAATACCAAACTTTGCGGAATTTTTCAAGATGTTAAATCCACAAAGTTACAATTATTTGTTGATTAAAAATGCCGAAAAATTGCTAAAAAAAGTATGGCAAAAGAGGGCGAAATCAGGCTCTGAGAACAAGTTTTCAACATCTTTGTGCAATAATTCCATACACTCGCCTATCCCCAGTTTTTCGGGAAGAATCAGACCTCCGAGAGAAATTCTCATAAGAACTTCTACATGATTTCCAACGGCGGCGAACATTCTTTTAACCTGATGATATTTACCTTCAAAAAGTTCTATAAAAGCCAATTTATCGCAATTTTCAGCACCAGATACCCTTGCGGGGAGGCAGACCTCTCCGTCCGCTAATTCAATACCATTTTTGAATATGTCAATATATTTATTTTGAAACGGTCTGGCAAGTTTCACAATATAAATTTTGGGTATATGACTTCTTGGTGAAAGCATCCGATGAGCAAGTTCGCCGTCGTCTGTGATAAGAAGTGCGCCAAGGGAATCCTTATCAAGTCTGCCGGCAGGAAACAGTCCTTTCGAGCGAAGCTCCGGCGGAACAAGTTCAAGAACTGTCCTGCCGTCCTTTTCGTCGGTCGAGCATACATACCCCTGCGGTTTGTTCAGAAGAATGTATTTGAATCTTTGGGCGGAAACAACTTTTCCGGAAACTGTGACCGTATCGGAATCGGGATCAATTTTCAGGTCGGATTTTTTAACGGCAGCGTTATTAAGCTTTATCTCGCCCTTTGAAGCGAGCTGTTTTATCTGACTTCGGGAATATTCTGTTCTTTCGGAAATAAATTTATCGAGACGTATCTGGGACATAATTTCTCCTTTCGGTATATTTTGGCAATATATGGTAATATTATTGTTTGTACAAAAATTTTCAGGAGGCTTTAATAATGAAAAAGCAAACTATGATTTTCTTCTCTGCTGCGCTTATAATGACCGCCGCAGTTATTATGATCCCCTCGAGAAAAAAAGCTCCGGAAGAACCGAAAAACAGCAATGTTGCGGCTTCCAGCGTGAGCGAGCGTATAGATTATTTTGCATCGCACGGTTGGGAGGTCGAAGAAATAGCCGGAAAAGATATAACTATCCCGACCGATTTTTCAGCAGCTTATGAAGAATACGCATCTCTTCAGGATAAACAGGGTATGCCTTTAAGGGAATATGCCGGAAGAAATGCGCAGATATACGTGTATGAAGTAAAAAATTACAGTCCCGAAAGCAAGAAAATGCTGGCAGAACTGCTTGTTTGCGACGATACCGCCATAGCTTCAATGGTCTACAGCGACGACGGCGGAAGCTTGCGTCTTGCGGTAAGCTGATAAAGGGGGACGCTGTCCCCCTTATACCCCCTGCCAAAGGGATATCATCCCTTTGGAAACCCGGTATTGATTCACTCATATCCCTATTTAGGGGATATGAGTGAATCAGGGCTGGCGCCCATAGTGGCAGTATATCCTGACAGGAAGATAAGGGGAAACAAAATTCTCTTTACAGCTACTGCAAAACAGGCTTTATCGGTTGGCTCAGAAAACGTTTATCATGTTTCCGATGAAAGGAAGTCTTAAAGCCATACCCTTAACCGAGCCTATAATGTACATTATCATAACGCCGAGAGTGCAAAGACCGACAAGAGCGGCTATAATTGCGCCGAGAATAGGTATAATACCGATAATACCCGTAATAATTCCCACAACTATTAAGGTTATAAACCAAGTAAGCTGCTGGTTTGCATGAAAGCGGCAGAAACTTGAATTTCTGTCCACAAGGATGGGGATAAAGAAGAGAATAGGTATGATATAGGGAAGAACGGCAACTATCATATTATTCTGAACATCCGCCTGATTAAAAGAGTTCTGAGCGTCTTTGTCGTTGAAATTTTCAAGGATACCATCCATTTTGAAATACCTCCATAAAAAAATTAATTGTTATTTTCAGAAGATTCCTCTTCATTCTGAACATCATTGAATTCACTGATAGCGGCAACAAAGCTTTCGATATCTGTGAAGTCTTTATAAACCGACGCAAATCTAATATACGAAATTGGATCTATCTCACGAAGCCTATTAAGAACAAGCTCGCCTATTTCCTTTGATTTTGCGATGGTTTTAAGATTATTTGCGTAGTAATTTTCTATATAATCCGCAATTTCGCTGACCTGATCAATGGTGACAGGTCTTTTTTTGATAGCGGTGAAGATTCCTTTGATGAGCTTTGATTTATCGAAAGTTTCAAATCCTCCGTCACGTTTTTCGACCATAAGAAGAGGAACTTCAACAACTTCATATGTGGTGAATCTTCCCCTACACTTTATGCATTCTCTTCTCCGTCTTATCCTGTCGTCGGAAGGACGGGAATCAATTACCTTAGAATCGTCAAAACCACATATCGGACATTTCATAAATGCTGCTCCTTTCCGTTCTGATGATAATTTCCGATCATTTTACTAAGTGTATTATAGCTTGAAACAAGCTCGCTTATATTGCTGAAATTTTTTCTGTAAAGTTCAAGAATAACGCTGCAATCGGGATTAAGAGCGTAAAGCTTTTCAAAAAACAGCTTGAAATTGAATCTGCCTTTGCCTATAGGAAGGCAGTCGCCGAATTCTCCGGAATCGCTTATATGAACGTGAGCGACGCTTTTTCCGGCAGCCTCAAGAAATTTAAATGGAGTCTCCCCCGCTCTCACCGCCTGTTTTGTATCGAGGACGAACGAAAATTCATTGCCGAGCATTTTAGCTATATCCTTTATAAAAACCGACGAACCGCTCTGACATCGTGAAACGTTTTCAATGGCAACAGTTACTCCGTGTTCTTTTCCAAGACGAAAAAGACGGCTGAAGCGTTCGCAGAAAAATTCTTTTGATTTAACGGCTTTCGGACTATGAAGGACGAAAATTTCAGCTCCGGTAATATTCATAAATCTGAAAAATAGTTTACAGTATTCAAAAGCGTCGAGAGTTCTTCTTTCGTAATCCGAAAAAAACATAAGCTGTTCCATTTCGTTGAAAAAAGGGTGTACCGAAACGCAGTTAACGTCGAAGCGTTCAAGAATCCTGTTTATTTCGTGAGCGAAGTTTTTTTGAAGTTCGGAATGTGAATTAATAAAAACTTCAGCACATGATATTCCGTTTACTGCAAGATCGTACAAACTTTCTTCCACTGGTTTAGGATAAAGGCAGGCTGTTGAAACTCCGGCTTTCAAAGATGAACTCCCCCCGTTAATTATTTTATAGGATAATTATAGCATATAACTGCAAAATGTCAAGGGGAAAAATCACAGCGACAGTATTTGCTTTTATATTCATGTTTATCAAGGGGACGCCGTCCCCTTAACCCCTGCCAAAGGGGAGTACATCCCCTTTGAAAACCCGATATTAATTCAGCTCAATACCCTTTATAGGTATTGAGCTGAATTAGGGCGAATGCCCAGACAGAACTAACCTCTTTTAGCAGGAAATCAAAGAGATAATATCCGCTTAATAAGCATAACAAAAAGTAGATGCTGTTACACTGTCATAGCGGAATCATCTATGTGAACAGTTTTTAGCATCAAATACTGTTTCGCTGAAAATTTTTTCTCAAAAGCTCTTGACAAATCAGGAAGAGTGTAGTATAATGTGTAAAGTGATTTTAGATTACACCTGTAAAGGAGCGAAATATCTGTGGCTAAAGACCTTAAATTCGTTATGCTCCTTGATTGCTACGGCGATCTTCTTACAGATCATCAGCGGAATGTTATGGAGCTTTATTACTGCGAGGATCTCTCGCTTGCCGAAATAGGCGATCCCCTCGGCATAACACGTCAGGCGGTCATGAGCATTGTAAAACGCACCGGAAACATTCTTCTCAATTATGAAAAAAAACTCAGATTCGCTGAAAGACTTGAAAAAATGAAAGACTGCTTCGGAAATATCTCGTCCCTTGCGGAAAATATCCCCGATGAACAGCTTAAAGCTTCTGTCAAAAAGCAGATAAGCTGCGGTCTTGAACTGCTGTAAAAGCTAATTTTTGAACTTATTACCGGATTCTGTTTCCCCTTTATTTTCTGTCAAGGTTTTACTTTCTCTATGGCGTTCCGCCATAATCATTTCAAAGTTCCATATGGAGCTTTGAAATGATTAATACCGGGATTCCAAAGGGGATGTATTCCCTTTTGGCAGGGAGTATGAGGGACAGCGTCCCTCATAGAAGGAGGATATCGCATGGCATTTGAAGGACTTTCCGAAAAACTGAATAACGTCTTTAAAAAGCTTAAATCAAGAGGAAAACTCACGGAAAGCGACGTTAAGGAGGCTATGCGGGAGGTTCGTCTCGCTCTTCTTGAAGCCGATGTAAGCTATAAGGTAGTTAAAGACTTTGTTAAAAAAGTCACTGAAAGAGCTGTCGGCGAAGAAGTTCTTGCAAGCCTTACTCCTGCCCAGCAGGTTATCAAAATAGTTAACGAAGAGCTTTGCTCGCTTATGGGCAACAGCAATTCACGCATAAATTTCTCGTCAAAGCCGCCTACGGTCATTATGATGTGCGGACTTCAGGGTTCAGGTAAAACGACTCATTCGGCAAAGCTTGCTAAGCTCCTTAAAAAAGAGGGACACCGTCCGCTTCTTGCCGCCTGCGATATTTACCGTCCTGCCGCTATAAATCAGCTTCAGGTAGTCGGTCAGAAAGCCGATGTTCCGGTTTTTGAAATGGGACAGATCGATCCCGTTATCATCGCAAAACAGGCTCTCGCTCACGCTAAGGATTACGGTCACGATATTCTCATTATCGACACCGCAGGTCGTCTGCATATCGACGAAAACCTTATGCAGGAGCTTGTTAATATAAAAGAGATTACACAGCCCGACGAGATCATGCTCGTTGTTGACGCTATGACAGGTCAGGACGCCGTAAATGTTGCTAAGTCCTTCGACGATTCCGTGGGCATCACAAGCGTTCTTATGTCCAAGCTCGATTCTGATACCCGTGGAGGCGCTGCACTTTCCGTTCTTTCCGTAACGGGCAAGCCGATCAAGTTCGTCGGAATGGGCGAAAAACTCGATGATTTCGAGCAGTTCCACCCTGAACGTATGGCTTCCAGAATCCTCGGAATGGGTGACGTTCTCACTCTTATTGAAAAAGCCGAGAACGTTATGTCACAGAAAGAGGCTGAAAAGCTCACTCAGAAGTTCAAGGAAAATAAATTCGATATGGACGATCTTCTCAATCAGATGAAGCAGATAAAGAAGCTCGGTTCCATGAAATCCATTATCGGTATGCTGCCGGGAGTCGGCGATAAGATCAAAGACGCCGATATTGACGACCGTCAGCTTGACAGAATAGAGGCTATCATCACTTCTATGACCAAAGCTGAACGTGCTAAGCCTTCGATCATCAATCCCTCACGCAAAAGACGTATTGCAAAGGGTTCGGGTTCTAAGGTCGAGGACGTTAACAGGCTTCTCAAGCAGTTTGATCAGATGCAGCAAGTAATGAAGAAATTTACCGGAAAAAACAACAAAATGTCTCTTCGTAAAGCAAGAAAACAGCTCGCCGGTATGAATTTCGATAAAATGACAGGCAAGGGCGGAGGAAATCTGCCTACTCTTTAAAAGCTTTCAATGCGGTCTCCCGCTTTGATATATAACTATTATTTCCGGAGGTGAAATCAAAATGGCAGTTAAAATCAGACTCAGAAGAATGGGCGCTAAGAAGGCTCCTTTCTATCGTATTGTTGTTGCTGATTCAAGATACCCAAGAGACGGAAGATTCGTTGAAGAGATCGGTTACTATGATCCTACAAAGAACCCTTCAGTTGTTAAGGTTGACGCTGATAAGGCTAAGGATTGGATCGCAAAGGGAGCTCAGCCTACAGATACTGTAAAGGTTATCCTCAAGAACGAGGGAGTTCTTTAATCAACGGCTTTTACGGAAGAGGTGAGACTTTCTCTGTCTCTGCCTCTGTCCCGAAAAGCGTTCGGAGGTTAATTATTATGAAAGATTTACTTTATGCTATCGCAGCAGGACTTGTTGAGGATAAAACAGCTATAAAAATTACCGAGGACGAACCGGATGCCGAAGGCGTTATCGTTTTCCATCTTTCGGTTGCTCCCGATGATATGGGACGTGTTATCGGCAAGCAGGGCAGAATCGCCAAGGCTCTCCGCACAATTATGCGTGCCGGAGCTGCCAAAAAAGATCTCAAGGTTTCTGTTACTATTGAATAAGCAGCGTGACGCTGCACCAGGTTTACGGTGATGCTGCATCTGTGCTTAAAGCTGCTTTTGCACGAGCTTGATACATGGTTTATAAAAGTAAAAACCGCTCTTCTTACGGAAGAGCGGTTTTTTTTGTGAATTCATATATTGAATCCTGTAGTTTTATTGGGTTCGGTCGGACTTTGTCCAACCTCACTGGGAAGCAACGATAAACCATCCGCTTATCTTCGCTACGTTCGACCAAGCGCTGATTTTTAGGGGAGACTCTGTCTCCCCTCGCACACCCCTCTGCCAAAGGGTGTTTACACCCTTTGGAAACCCATTATTAAAAAGCTGTATTTTTATAAGTCAAGCTTTGCTTTTAATTTTTCGAAAAAGCTCTGTCGTTTTGCGTAGTTCTTCTCGCTAAGCGAAGCCTCAAAGGCTTTAAGCAGATCTTTTTGTTTCTTGGTAAGATTCTTCGGAACTTCAACGTTTATCTTAACATACTGATTTCCTCTGTCAGTGCGGTGAAGTCTCTTTATGCCCTTGCCCTTAAGACGGAATACAGTTCCTGTCTGAGTTCCCTCGCTGATGTTGTATTTAACGTCGCCGTCGATAGTCGGAACGGTGATTTCTGCTCCGAGGACTGCTTCCATATACGTTACAGGAATTTCGCAGTGAACATCAAATCCCTCACGCTTGAAAAGAGGATGCGATTTTACATTGATCTGAAGCAGCAGATCTCCGGATGAACCTCCGTTTATGCCGCAGTCGCCCTGTCCGGAAGCACGGATGATCTGTCCGTCGTCGATTCCTGCCGGAATATCGACAGAAACCGTTTTCTGAACTCTCAATCTTCCTAAGCCACGGCATTTCTGACATGGATTCTTGATGATTTTGCCCTTTCCGTTACAGTGCGGACAAGCTTTGGTCGAGGAAATTGCTCCGAAAGGAGTACGCTGAGTCGTCTTAACAGAACCTCTTCCGTGACAGTCGGGACATATATCAGCAGAAGTTCCGCCGTCTGCACCTGTTCCCTTGCAGGCATCGCAAGTCGTCATAGGATTTATCTTGATCTCCTGCTTTTTGCCCGTGCAGGCTTCCATAAAGCTTATTGAAACCGATTCCTGAATATCTGCGCCTCTTCTTGGAGCGTTTGCGGACGCTGAACGGCTTGAACCGCCGCCGAATCCGAATCCGCCGAAAATATTTTCAAGAATATCGCCCATATCTCCGAAACCGCCGAATCCTCCCATACCGTCTCCGCCGCCGTAACTCGGATCTACTCCGGCATGACCGTACTGATCGTATCTGGCTCTTTTTTCGGGATCTGAAAGAACCTCGTTCGCCTCGTTTATCTCCTGAAATTTTTCAACATAAGAAGGATCATCCGGATGAAGATCAGGGTGATTTTCTCTTGCCTTCTTGCGGAATGCCTTTTTTATTTCATCTTCGGTCGCTCCCTTGGCGATTCCGAGAACTTCATAATAATCTCTTTTATTTTCAGCCATAAGTATACTCCGTTCCTGTGAATAAGCTTATTGATATATTGCAATTGCGGCTATTTTCTTGTATTTATAAGGGGAAGCTGTTTTTCTTTTCTCTTGTGAAAGAGTTATTAACTCTTGGGCATTCGCCCTAATCAATTCAAATATCCTCATAGATATTTGAAATGATTAATACTGGGTTTCCAAAGGGTGGATTCAACCTGTGGCAGGGGGTAAGGGGGACGGCGTCCCCCTTATAAACATCAAGAAAAAACTCTCATCTACAATATATTCAACAAGCTCTTTTACGCACCATCAGGGCGAAAGGAAATTTCGCCCTGAAACTGTATATTTTAATTAAACCTCTGTGAAATCAGCGTCAACAACGCCGTCATCGTTATTGCCGCCGTTGTCAGCAGCAGCTCCGCCCATGTTTGCGAACTGTGAAGGGTCGATTCCTCCTGCTTCGCCGCCGTTCGGATTAGCCTGCTGGTAGATCTTTGCAGAAAGATCATAGAATGCTTTCTGGAGATCTTCTTTAAGATTCTTTATCTCATCGTGATTGTCGGCAGAAATTGCAGACTTGAGAGCTGTGCATTTAGCCTCGATATTTGCCTTTTCATCAGCTGAAACCTTGTCGCCGAAATCAGCAAGAGCCTTTTCGCACTGGAATACGAGGTTTTCAGCTTCGTTCTTGTTATCAACCTGTTCACGGCGCTTCTTATCCTCTGCGGCATACTGCTCTGCTTCCTTAACAGCCTTGTCGATATCGTCCTTGGACATATTTGTTGAAGCTGTAATGGAGATATTCTGCTCTTTTCCTGTTCCGAGGTCCTTAGCGGAAACGTGAACGATACCGTTCTGGTCGATATCGAATGTTACTTCGATCTGTGGGATTCCTCTTGGAGCGGGAGCGATTCCGTCAAGACGGAATGTACCGAGCTGCTTGTTGTCACGGGCAAATTCACGCTCACCCTGAAGAACGTTGATATCAACGGCAGGCTGATTGTCTGCATATGTTGAGAATACCTGCGACTTCTTTGTCGGGATAGTTGTATTTCTTTCGATCATTCTTGTGCATACGCCGCCGGCTGTTTCAATACCGAGTGAAAGCGGTGTAACATCGAGAAGAAGAAGTCCGTTTTTAACGTCGCCGCCAAGAACGCCGCCCTGATAAGCTGCACCGAGAGCAACGCATTCATCAGGATTGATGCCCTTGAAAGGCTCTTTGCCGATAAGCTTCTTAACAGCTTCCTGAACTGCCGGAATTCTTGAAGAACCGCCGACCATGAGAACCTTATCAAGCTCGGAAGCGCTGAGTCCGCTGTCGCTGAGAGCCTGACGAACAGGTCCCATTGTAGCTTCAACGAGGTCTGCTGTGATCTCATTGAACTTAGCCTGTGTAAGAGTAAGATCAAGGTGCTTAGGAGTTCCTGTTGCGTCAACAGTGATGAACGGGATGTTTATATTTGAAGTTGTTGTAGAAGAAAGCTCGATCTTGGATTTTTCAGCAGCGTCCTTAAGTCTCTGAGCTGCCATTTTATCGGATGAAAGGTCGATGCCCTCTGCCTTTTTGAATTCGTCAACGATCCAGTTGATGATTCTCTGGTCGAAATCGTCACCGCCGAGACGGTTGTTGCCTGCTGTTGCAAGAACCTGCTGAACGTCCTCGCCCATTTCAATGATAGAAACGTCGAAAGTACCGCCGCCGAGGTCGTAAACCATAACGGTCTGCTCTTCTTCCTTATCAATGCCGTAGGAAAGAGCTGCTGCCGTAGGCTCGTTGATGATACGCTTTACGGTAAGACCTGCGATCTGACCGGCATCCTTAGTTGCCTGTCTCTGAGAGTCTGTGAAGTAAGCGGGAACTGTGATAACAGCTTCTGTAACAGGCTCGCCGAGGTAAGCTTCAGCGTCAGCCTTGAGCTTCTGGAGAACCATAGAGGAAATTTCCTGCGGAGTATAATTCTTTCCGTCGATAGCAACCTTATAATCGGAACCCATGTGTCTCTTGATAGAAGAAACTGTTCTGTCGTGATTTGTAATTGCCTGTCTTTTAGCAACCTGACCAACAAGACGCTCGCCGCTGTTTGTGAAAGCGACAACCGAAGGAGTAGTTCTTGCGCCCTCGCTGTTAGGGATAACAACGGCGTTTCCGCCTTCCATAACTGCTACGCATGAATTTGTTGTACCAAGGTCAATACCAATAATTTTTCCCATAATAATTACCTCCTGAGATAAAGAGAACAAAGTTCTCATAAAAATCTTTGTATTTATTATATTTATGAATGCAAATTTATACCGCAACGGCAACCATTGCAGGTCTTATAAGCTTATCGCCCATCATGTAGCCTTTCTGATAAACGGCGCAGACATGATTGCCTGCATAATCCGTACCTTCGAGCTGCTGGATAGCGTTATGGAAATTCGGATCGAATTCTGCTCCGAGAGCTTCAATTTCGGTCACGTTCATTTTTACAAGAAAATCTTTAAGCTGATTAAAGATCATGTTCATGCCGTTTTTGAAATTCTCGTCCGAGCATTCCGCATCAAGAGAACGTTCAAAGCTGTCGATAAAGGGGAGAAGCTCTTCAATGCATTTTGCCGAAGCGTTCTGATATGTTTCATTTTTTTCCTTCGCAGTTCTTTTGCGGTAGTTGTCATACTCGGCAAAAAGGCGGAGATACTTGTTGTTTGCTTCATCCAGAGCCTCTTCAAGCTCGGTGTACTTAGCAGCCGTATCGTTGTATTCGCTTACAGCGTCATCCTCGTCGGCATCTGCCTCAGCGTCGGATTCGCTGTTTTTTTCTGCGGCTTCAAGAGTTTTTCTGATAAGCTCTTCATCTATTTCAACCTCTGGTTCATTTGCGGTGTTGTTTTCCTTTTCCATTGGTTATTCTCCTTTCCTAAGGCATCGGCTCGATATCGTCGACCGTTCCTGTTATTATATCATCGCTGCCGTCTGACATCAGATAAGAGATTTTCTGTGTCAGGTAATCAACGTATGGTATTATTTTTTTATAATCGACTCTCATAGGTCCGATGACTCCGAGAGAGCCTGCTTCTCTTCCGCCCTTGCGGTATTTTGAAACAATAAGGCTTGAATTTCCTATTGCGAAACTGTTGTTTTCAGAGCCGAACTTCACCTGAATACCGCTGAAAGCGTCCTCAAGGATTTCGGTAAGACCGTTTTTATGCTCGATAAAGCGGACGACTTCCATTTTATCAAGCTCGTCGCACGAAAGAAGCTTTTCTCCTCCGCTGACTGTAAGTTCCTGCTGACGAAGATCCTCGGAAAGTTCGCAGAGTCCCTTTACCAGCGGTGAAAGCGAAACCATGTATGCGCTTACTGCTGCGACCATTTTATCGAACATTTCCTCTGAAAGTTCATCGACCGAAACTCCGTTGAGATTTTCCTCTATATAATGAGTAAAGAAATCGAGTTGTTCGTGATTCAGATCGAATTCAAGGCGGCAGGCTTTATTTTTTATGCTTCCGTTTGAGGTGATAAGCAGGATAACGTAAAGCCGTTTTCCCGTCGGGATTACCTCGACCTTTGAAATGACCGAAAATCTTGGCGCTGAATTAGTTATAACAGCGGCGCACTGAGTTATTTCGGTAAGAGCTGCTGCGGCATTCTGAACAAGAAGTTCTTCGGGAGTATCTTCTCCGCCGAGCATTTCATCCAGCCGTGATTTTTCATCATCAGAAAGCTCCGGCAGCGTCATAAGCTCGTCAATATAAAGGCGGTAGCCCATAAAGGTTGGAACTCTTCCTGCCGAAGTATGCGGCTGTTCAAGATATCCGAGCTGTTCAAGGGCAGCCATATCGTTTCTGATAGTTGCGGCGGAAACATTAATATTTTCAAGCTTGGAAATAGCTTTTGAACCCACCGGTTCGCCTGTTCTTACATATTCGTCAACCACAGCAGCAAGAATTTTCAGCTTTCTGTCGTCCACGATTCACACAACCTTTCAGAATACTTCTTTAGCACTCTCAATCCCTGAGTGCTAATTATAATTTATCACTATTATTGCGCTTTGTCAAGCGTTTTATGCATTTTCAGCATTTTCACTCATTTTCAACATTATAAGTTGTGATTTTGTTGCACATTAACAACAGCATTTACTTCTTCTGCTGTTATTAAGGGGGACGCTGTCCCCCTTTAACCCCCTGCCAAAGGGTGAATCCACCCTTTGGAAACCCGGTATTGATTTATTCAAATTCCAC
>CAJKFZ010000020.1 GCA_905199285.1 uncultured Ruminococcus sp. | reverse complement strand
GATATATAAATTATAGATATAAACATATACTTTTTTAGGGGAGAATCGGGAATAAATGGAGGTTTTGCCGTTATGAAAAAATTATTCTCAGCGCTTTTATCTGTTACGTTTTTTTCGACATTTTTGAGTTGTATGGGAAGGGGTGTATCAGCCGATTATATTCCGGAAGGTACGAGTTTTTATGAATCTGAAGAAAACTCGGAAAACGGTCTTGGCTGGATTTATTTTGATGATTCTGCTGAAATTTTATCATCCAATCAGAGTGAGAAGCCATATCGCTTCGGAGCATACCTTGATAAGAATAATACTGATGTGTATAATGCGTTTATTAAGCTTGCAGAACCGTCTGTTGAGCAATTGACGGTTAAGCTTTCCGAGCCTGTATCTATTGAACTTTCGACCAATATTCCCTCTAAAATGACCGACGAGGATAATCAGACCTACAGCAGTGCTCTCTTCGCAAGCTGCCGTCCGGGAATTGATTCTGCTCTTTTTGATATTCCTGAATTATTCTGGCTGGATATAACACGCATGGGTGTAACCGTAAAAAATTACAGTTCCAGCTATAATATACGAACTAAAAAATATACTATTGTTATGGAAGCAATAACGTTTTCTCCAGATTTTTTTGAAGCTTACGGTTCTATGGAATCGGTTTTGGAGTATAAGCAGCGTCTTAGTGAAGCTGCTGCAAATGCTCCGATAGAGGGAGAAACACGCTATGAAAAGCTGAAAAGTATTCATGATCATATATGTAATTTTACATATTATGACCTCGAAGCTCCGTTTCGCACTTCCGCCGTCGGAGCAATTGTTGAGCCAGGAGCCGTTTGTGAAGGCTATGCGGAGGGATTTAAATTTATTTGTGATAGCATAGGTATACCATGTATTCTTGTAGTCGGGAACTTTTCCAGTACGGATGACGAAGGACATATGTGGAATTATGTTCAGATGGAAGACGGCAAGTGGTATGCCATTGATGTAACATGGGACGATCTTAACGGAAAAAACGGCGAGGAACTTCAGCACAAATATTTTCTCAAAGGCTCTGATAGCTTTTCAAAGAATCACACTCCTGTGTCTGAATTCGGAATAACCATGCTTAATTATCCGGAATTATCAGAAAGCGACTATGTTCCGTCATCAATTGAAACTGAACCGGAGTATGAAACAGGGGATGTTAATCACGATGGAAAAGTGAATGTTGCCGATATCGTTTATTGTTCGGGCGCTGTTCTGAAAACGCATACTCCCGAATTTTCCTGCGACGTTAATAATGACGGCACGACCGATGCATTTGATATTGTTCTGATAAGAAAACTTGTAATTGAAAAAAGTTCTGATTAAAATATAGTTTTTTTAATAGACTGCTTTACTTTTTGGAAATATAGTGATATAATTGTAAAGGTTATTTTTATCGGAAAGAGGCATTTTAATGAAAAAATTTATCGACATTTTTTTAAGATCATTTGCAACAGGCGTAGCAATTGCTGTAGGAGGAATCGTTTACTTATCATGCGCTAACAAATACTTAGGAGCATTTTTATTCGGAACAGGACTGTTTGTCATTCTCAATTTCGGGTTTAATTTGTTTACAGGAAAAGTCGGGTATGCTGTTGAAAACAAACCTTCGTATCTTATCGACCTTGTAATAATCTGGTTTGGAAATCTTGTCGGAACAGCAGTATCAGCGCTTCTTGTTTTAAACACAAGAATTTCCGGAATAAGTGAAAAGGCTGCCGGACTTTGCAAAGTTAAAATGGATGACACGATTGCAAGTATATTCATTCTTGCATTTTTCTGCGGAATGCTTATGTTTATCGCCGCTGATGGATTTAAGAAGATAAGCAATCCGGTTGGGCAGATGCTTGCGGTATTTCTTCCTGTAATAGTTTTTATTCTCAGCGGATTTGAGCATTGCGTTGCGAATATGTTTTATTTCACTCTCGCCGAAGCATGGACCTTGAAATCGTTCGGATATCTTATCATAATGAGTCTTGGAAATGCCGCCGGAGGAATTTTCATTCCTTTACTCAGAAAAGGATTTATTACAAAATAAAATAAGGAGTTGCTTCACACTTTTTGTGAAACAGCTCCTTTTAGTTTACTTACTGAAAATTTCGTCTTCTAAAGTATCATAGTTCATATCAAAATCAACTCTGAGCACCGATTGATAGTTACCATATTCATCGTACACGTCCTCTCCGCTGTAAGAGCCTTCAACAGGAATCTGAATCTGTTTTGTATCATATCGTAAAGCGGCAGGAAGTCTGAGTGAAAACAGGTAAAGGTCCATTTTAGACATATTGGTAGTGAGGTGCGGAAGAGCGTTTTTGGAAACGTTGGTTATAAATTTTGGACCTGATTTCACTGCTTTTTTCATGAGAGCAGTAATAACATTGCGCTGTCTTGAGGTTCTTTCAAAATCGCTGTTTCCTACATATCTTATTCTGGAGTAGCAAAGCGCCTGTTTGCCGTTTAGATGAACATCTCCGCCTTTATCGAGAAGATCGTCATATTTGTCATCACCCATTAATTCGTTGACCTCGTTTATCAGGATAACGTTGATCTCGTTAGCTTCTTCATCAGAAATTTCAAGATCAAGTCCGCCGGCAGCTTCGATAATTGATGAAACAGCATTGAAATTCACAGAAATGTAATTGTCGATTTTAACATAGAAATTGCTCTCAATAGTATCCATAAGAAGATCAGGACCGCCGTAGGAATAAGCAGCATTGAGCTTGTCCATTCCGTAACCCGGAATATCAACATAGCAGTCTCTCATAAAAGATGTGAGAATGGTTTCGTTGGTCTTTTTATTCAGCGATAATAGGATCATTGAATCAGAACGTCCACGCTCGTCGTTTGTTCTTGTATCAGTTCCTATGATAAGAACGCTTTGAACATATTTTGCGCTGAGAGCGTCCTCATTTCGGTTTCTTGAACCGCCTTCAACGTGTTCTATTTTGCTTATAAGGCTTAACGAAACGCAGGAATAGATTCCGAAAAGAAGCAGAAAAATGATAAGTAGCGATAAAATGACTCTTGAAATAACTCTTCCAAGAATGCTTTTGTGTTTTTTCTTTTTCCTCTTTTTAGGAACAGGCTGTCTTCCGTATCCGCCTCCGGCAGGAGGACGCTGAGGAGGCTGTGGCTGTCCTCCGTAATATGGCTGGTTCTGATAATACGGCTGCTGAGGAGGCTGCTGCTGTCCGCCGTAATATTGTTGATTCTGATAGTATTGCTGCTGTTGATTTCCGTTGTAATACTGCTGATTCGGGTTATTATAATTGTTATACATGGGTTGGGCATTGGCATTATTCTGCTGCTGACCATGGTTTACCTGCTGATTGTAGATTCGAGCGTTCTGCTGATATTCATTTGAATCGCTTGGAATATACATTGTGCTTTCGTTATCAGTGTTTTTCAGATGTTTTTCTGAGTTATCGTTATGTTTATCCTGCATGATGAACTCCTTTCAAAAAAATCTGTATCCAGAAATTAATTGCTCCGGATACAGATTAAAATTAAAGTTTTTTAATACTTACAGCTATATAGGTTAAAACAGAGCAAGCTAAATTATATACGATAAGAGCCGTTGCCGACATATAGACGTAATTTGTTTCAAATGCTTTTGAAAGTATCATAAGCATTCCAAGACCGAACCCAAGTATGATCGAAACGGTCTGAAAAATAAGTCCGATTATAACAGCGGAGTGAACTACCTTTGTTCCGATAATGAGCTGTGCAAACGAAGAAAATTTTCCTGTCGTTGCCATAGAGGCGCTTAAGCGGACGGCTTTTTTCGATTCCTCGTCAAAATCATCATGGAGTCTTTTGGGAACAATTCTTATCATTTCTTCAGGAATTCCGAAAAGAGAACTGATTTTTTTAAGAGAAATACAAGGGTCAACGCTTTTCAATATCATACAAACCTTGCTTTTGCAAAGTCTTTTCGCCCATTTTTTTACATTCTTGTCAGCCGTGATATCAACTATGAACATAGCCGCAAGATTGCCTGATATCGAAAGATAAAGGGCTTCCTGATCAGCCGAAGTTATCTCCGCCTCTTTGGTTTTGGTGGGAATGCCTTCGATATTATGACTGGTCATAAGCTCTCGGTTTCCGAAAAGAAGCCGCTTATTGTTTATCCAGCCGCAGATTCCCATAGATTCCTCGAAGGAGTAGTTGTCGATCTGATAAAGATATTCCTCTCTTCCTTCGGTTACGTCCTTGAAAAGCATTCGCATAATACTTCCGGCATGATAAGTAAGGCTGGCAGCTTCAAGAAGAGCTTCGTCAATTTTAGTATTTGAAAATACCTTTATTCCGGCAAGTTTGACGTTTCCATCAGGGAAAAGCGAATCTGCATTTATAAGTACGGAATTTGTATCGTAAAAGTCATCTACGCTCTGATAACCGAGCATGATTCCCTTATTCGGAAAAACCGCAGCAGCAGTATTCTCAAGAGGAATGTTAACGACAAAAGGCATGGCGATACATGAAGTTGCGCAAATAAGCATACTGAATATCGAGAAGCCGAAAGCTGCAGATTCAAGTGTAGCAAGAGTTCCCTTAGTGAAAAATGTAAGGAAACACGATACGATTACAGAAGCGATAAGACAAAAAGGCGCAGCTTTGTGACAGTATGTATCCGCCATATCTGATGAATAAGTATACCGCAGAAAATCGGTAAGAAAATCGGTTTTTCTTGTTGAGGCAAGAATGGGGAAATCTCCGAGAGTGCCTCGTGTGAGCCGTTCCGCACGTTCTTCATCTGTTACATAAACAACGCCTGTCCGGTCGAAATTTTTGGAAACGAACTTAAAGTTTCTTGCGGCACGTCGTACGATAAGAAGCTTTCCGATTGCATTTATAAGCAGAGCCATTATACCGACAGGCATATAGATGTGAACGTTATCCTGAGAAGCCATTTCAGGTTTAAGGAAATCTGGAATCAAAGCTATAATGCAGGATAGAGCCGTTATAGCAGTCATTGAATCGGTATCAGCCGAAAAGGTTAAAACCTTTTTCACTCCCTTTGAAATAACGGGAAGGGAAGAGGCGACAGCAATGATTCCAAGTATCAGATGAACTGCGATATATGCTTTGGTGTTGCTTTTCTCAAGGATATTTATCAAAGGCAGACCAAATTGGTTTGCGACCGTTATAAAAATACTGAGGAATGCAGTCATTGCAAGAATACAGACACGAACATTTATAGTGCTTTTCAGTTCGTAGATATCACGTCCCACATCCTCAACATCGCCGTAATAATTAAAATCGACGATACGCTTTGTACGTTTTTTCTTTGATTTTTCGGAAAGATATTCATCTTGCTCCTGAGTGATATGAACGTCGAGAGCTCCGGCGTCAATTTCAGTTGTTTCGCTGAGATTGATGCTTGTTTTTTCTGCTCTCGGAGCAGGTTCAACAGGTTTTGCAGCTTCAACGGCAGCAGGAGAGGGAACAATATCGGTGATTTGTTTTCTTCCTTCCGGACTGTCATATTCCGCTTCGATTTGAGCACGGCTGCGTTTTTTCTTTTTGAAAGACGGTGGAGTATGCATATATTCGCCGTCAAGACTTTCATAATTATAGGTATAATCTGATTTTTTCTTTTTCTTGTTTTTCTTACTCTTTTTCAGATTTTCGATCTCCTTGGCACGGGTAGACTCGCTCATACGTCTGATTTGCGGAGTTGAGTCGGGTGAGAGCTGAGTGGGTGGGATAGTTCCGGTGTTGGCAGGAGTCGATTTCTGATGAGTTACAGTGCGGATACTTCCGATATTGTCTTTATCAACGACAGAGATTCGTTTTTTAGAAAGATCCTCCGGCTTAAATTCGTCCGCCGGAGTCTGCTGACGAAGAGCTCCGTCAAAAAGATTTGATTTCTTATGTGAATGAATAGGTGAAGAAGCTTGTTCAACGCTTGTTTCCGGAGCTTTTAGTGTTGAATTGAGAATTTTCTGAGCGTCAACACGTCCCACCTTAGTTTTCGGTGATTGATTTTCGGGAGAATACTCGTTCAGAATATCCTCCAAAGATAATTTCTGATCCGGCATATTGATTCTCCTTTTATGAGCTTCTGCGCTGTCTGAGCGCCTCATACATAAAAATTCCGGCGGCTACAGAAGCGTTAAGAGAGTTTATCTTGCCCATCATAGGCAGCTTTATCATAAAATCGCATTTTTTCTGAATTAGTTTGCTTATTCCGAATCCCTCTGAACCGATAACGAGAGCGCAGCTTCCGGTCAGGTCAGTTTCGGAGTAATCGCTTCCGGATGCGTCTGTTCCGTATATCCAGACGCCATTTTCTTTAAGAGTGTCGATACATGAAGCGAGGTTTGAAACTCGTGCAACGGGAACATAGCTTGCTGCTCCGGCAGAGGTTTTAAAAACAGTCGAATTCAGCGAAGCGCTGCGGCGTTTAGGAATTATAACACCGTCTGCACCGGAAGTTTCAGCCGTTCTTATAATTGCTCCGAGATTATGCGGATCTTCGATCTCATCGCAGATGATAATGAAAGGCTTAGTACCTTTTTTCTGCGAAACAGAGAGGATATCCTCAACTGAGACGTATTGTCCGCAAGCTCCAACAGCCACAACTCCCTGATGAGAAGCTCCGCCGGATAGCTGAGATAGTTTTTTATCCTGAGCGTCTTTAACTACAATATTATTTTCTTTTGCAAGACGACGGATAAGATTAAGGCTTCCGCCTGTTCCGTCTATGTAAATAGTGTCAAGCTGAGCGCCTGATTTAATGGCTTCAATAACGGGATTTCTGCCGCATATTATGTTATCGGCATCATTGTTTAAATTTTTTTCTTTTTCCATTTGCATCTTTTCAGAGGAATTCTCCTCTGCTCCTTTTGTTCTTTTTTACGCAGTATTACGCTATGTATCATTATATCATCTATAAGCCAAAAATACAAGTATTTTTTTAGATGTTTCTTTTGTATTCTTCTGGGAAATAATGGGATTAACTGTCAATTTCAATAACAGTAAATTCAGGACGGTTAAAAATTCTCGGAATAAAAATCATTCTCAGCGGCTTGGCAAGTCCTTTACTTACGATATGAACTGATTTACCGCCGTTGTAATCGAACATTCCGTTGGTATAGTCGGGGAATAAACCTTGATCTGGAGCATATAGCCCCTGTTCGAGAATAAATGGTATACGCCATTGTCCTCCGTGAGCGTGACCGGAGAGGATAAGGTCGAATTTAACATCTCCGCTGTCGAGATATCTTCCAAACTGTTCCGGCTGATGAGCGATAAGGATATTGTAAAAGTCGTTATCGAGAGTTTTAAAGGAATTTTTCAGCTGATCGTCCTTGTAAGCATTTATTACTCCGTAAATTCGGATTGGCTGATTCTTTATATCCAGCTCGAAATAATCTCCCATTGGAACAGAAATTCCAAGCGATTTTACCTCTTCGATAAAGCTTTCTTCATCGTCACGCATTCCCTCGTGATTTCCGGGAGTGTAGAAACAGCGGTAATTTTCCGCTGCCCATTTCATTAGAGTAAGCGAGTGCTTAGTGCCGCCCCATTGGTCAACAACGTCACCGCCGAAAATTACGATGTCGGGTTCAGCGCTTTCGATTTCCTCAATAAGACCGGACTGGTCTGTTCCTCCGAAAAAGCAGTTATGAAGGTCTGAAATAAAGACGATTTTCAAACCGTTCGGAATTTTATCTGATTTTATTTTATAGTTAACTGTTTGAAGCATAAATCCCCATATATAGAGTAAAATTATGACAGCGGCAGTTATTCCAGCAAAAATAAGGCGTTTTCGGAGCTTTTTGCGTTTTTCAGTCATTTTATTTTTCTCCTTTTAGGATTATTTATAATACATTATACACCCTGAAATATTTAATTGCAATAGACAGAGATAATGTTTTACAAATTTTTTGCAAAAGCCAAGGACTGCTTTTTACAGCAGTCCCTAATTTTATATATATTTTTGATTTTTTGTGCCTTTAACAGTGATTCCATCGTCGTAATCATCAAGAAAACTGTGATAATTTTCACCGTCATGATATGAAATAAGCGTTCGGAGATTGACATTTTCAGCGCTTCGGAAAATGTTCATATCGACTGCCGGATTTGATTTGCGAAGCTCATTAAGAAGTTTTTTTATCTCATAACGCTTAGAGCCGTTTCCACCGGAAGAATTTTTTTCCGCAACACGGCAGGCGCACTGAGAAAAACTCAATCCGCAGTATTCCTGCCATTTTATAATATCTTCTTCACGAATGAGATACAGCGGACGGATGACCTGCATTCCGCTGTAGTTTTCACTGTGAAGTTTTGGCATCATAGTCTGCATCTGCGAGCCGTAAAGCATTCCCATAAGAATTGTTTCGATAACGTCGTCGAAATGGTGACCGAGAGCAATTTTATTGCATCCAAGCTGCATAGCGGTTTTATAAAGCCAGCCTCTTCTCAGCCTTGAACAGAGAAAGCATGGATTGCCGCTGCTTTTTTGAACGGAATCGAAAACATTTGTATTATGCATTTCAACAGGAATATGCAGTCTGCGGCAGTTTTCTAAGATATTTTCACGGACTTCATCGGTGAATCCTGCGTCCATAGCGAGAAAAACGGCTTCAAAGGACGTTTTTCCAAAGCGTTCAAGTCTTTGCATACACTTAGCTAAAAGCATTGAATCTTTGCCTCCGGAAATGCAGATCGCAATCCTGTCGCCGTTATTTATGAGCGAATATTCACGGATTCCTTTATTAAACTTAGTCCAGATAGCTTTGTTGAAAACTCCGGCGATCGCTTCTTCAGCGTCATCCGGAACCGACTTGAAATGGTCGTTCATCAGATCAGACATTGAAGCGGAAAAGAACTATATCGCCGTCCTGCATAACGTATTCTTTACCCTCAAGACGTACAAGACCTTTTTCCTTTGCAGCAGCCATAGAACCGCATTCCATAAGATCGCTGAATGAGATAACTTCGGCACGGATGAATCCTTTTTCAAAGTCAGTGTGTATCTTTCCGGCAGCTTGAGGAGCTTTTGTACCATTAGTGATAGTCCATGCACGAACCTCCTGCTTTCCGGCAGTGAGATAAGAAATGAGTCCGAGCAGAGCGTAACCTTCTTTTATAATACGATTGAGACCGGAAACCTCGAGACCGAGTTCGCTGAGGAACATAGCCTTATCTTCGGCTTCCATATCGGAAATTTCAGCTTCTATCTGAGCGCAAATAGGAAGAACAGCCGAGTGTTCTTCAGCGGCAAGTTCCTTGACTTTATTGTAGTTTTCATTCGTTTCAATGTTATTAACAAAGTCATCCTCGCTGAGATTAGCGGCATAAATAACGGGTTTTGCCGAAAGCAGGGGAGTGGATTTTATCAGTTCACGTTCGTCATCGGTGAAGTCGAATCCTCTTGCAGATTTTCCGTTTTCAAGATGAGCTTTGAGACGCTCAAGAAAATCAATTTCGATAAGATATTTTTTATCGCCCTTAACAGCTTTTTTAGCACGGTCGATACGTCTGTCGATCATTTCGATATCGGAGAAGATAAGTTCAAGATTTATTGTTTCGATATCACGCAGCGGATTGATGTTTCCGTCAACGTGGATAATATTTGCGTCCTCGAAGCATCTTACGACATGAACGATAGCGTCAACCTCTCTTATATCGGCGAGGAACTTATTTCCAAGACCTTCGCCCTTGGAAGCTCCCTTGACAAGACCAGCGATATCCACAAACTCCAGCGTTGCGGGAGTAAATTTATCCGGCTCATACATTTCTGCAAGTTTCTCAAGACGCTCATCGGGAACGGAAACGATTCCGACATTTTTCTCGATAGTGCAGAAAGGGTAATTTGCAGATTCTGCTCCTGCGTTTGTAAGTGCGTTAAAAAGAGTACTTTTGCCGACATTCGGCAGACCAACCATTCCAAGCTTCATTTAATTAACATATCCTTTCTTATTGCTCTTCGTGAACAATTCTTTTATTATTGACAAGTGAATTCACAGTAGAATTCTGAATTTTAAGTTCTCCTCCGGCAGTTCCGATATCAAGAGGCTGAGCCGCAAGAACGTTCATAGTAACAGCAGAATCTATTACCGAAACATTTCCCGAACCGGATGAATCACCGATGCCGGTAATTTCATCACCTTCGGAATCAATAATTATCTCGGCATTTTCGATAATTGCATTAACGCTTCCGCCGATCGCTCCGATGCAGGAATGCTTAGCGGAACGCATTTTCATACTGATTTTGCCTTTTTTGATGTAAACGCTGCCCTCACCGTCTTCAAGAACTCCGATTCCGACTGCCTGTGCGCCTGTACATGACATACTTATATCGGCAGAGGACGTAATAGTTGCGATACCGTTTGTACTTCCGATTCCGGTAACTTTAATTCCAGAAATGGTAATATCAAGACTGCATTTTTCAGAGATCTCAATATTTGCGTCACCGTTAAAGCTTCCGACAGCAAGTCCGTTATGCGAATACATATAGATCCGGATTTTTCCTGACATCAGGTTTATCTCCGATTCACTGTCGTTATAGCCGCCTCCGATGCAGAGACATTCGATGCTGTTGCATATAATTTCCAACGAACCGGTAGTATTGATGGAAATATCTCCATAACCATGATCGTAGTCGTTTCCGATACCGATACCGTCAGCTGCATAGCAGTCGATAGTGAGCGAGCCTGTTCCGGTAAGCTCAAACTGCGAACCCATCGGGACATAGATTCCGGAATAGCCAAGTTTATTTGTTTTAACTACATTAAGCGAAAGACGGGCATATTCTCCTACTGATATAGTAGGCTTACTGTTTCCGCTTGTTATATTAACGTTTTTAAGAGTAAGATCGCAGCTATGGTTATCCATAATGGATATATTCATTTTAACCGATTTGTCCGGATCTCCGACAATAGTGAGCTGGCTTTGATAAACATGGATATCGGTATATTTTTCAAGAGCAAGTTTAAGTATGTCAATTTCCGAATCATTTCTTGCCGCATAAATTTTCTTTATGCCGTCGGGACGTATCTCAAGATTTGTTTTGATTATTTCGTCCTTAACGTCTGCGGCGATGCTGTTAAGGAAAAGCGGCTTTGGCTTAGAGGTATAGTATCCTTGAATAAGGTCAACTCCGAGCCTGATAAGCGTTTTCAGTTCCTGAACGGTCTCAACGCCTTCAGCAAGAGATTGAAGCTGATTATCGTGACAAAATTCGATAATAGAAGTAACGAGCTGCTGTTTTTTCAGGTCGTTCTGAATATCGCTGATAAGCGAGCGGTCGATTTTAATATAGTCAGGAGCGTAATTCAGGAGGTTTGAGCTGTTGGAATATCCCGAACCGTAATCGTCGATAGCAAGCTGGGCGTGAGTAAAGCTGCATCGTTTTTTCAGAGCTTCCATGTCTTTAGAGGAAACATCGCTGTATTCTACAATTTCAATAACAGTTTTTTCGATAAGCTCGCCGTATGTGAGATAAAGTTCATTGTAATCATCGTCAGTGAGCAGACAATTCGGAAGGCAGTTTATGAAAAGTTTCTTATTCTCGAAAACTTGTTGATGATCGCTGAGCATTTTCAGGGTGTTGAAGAAGGTCAGCTTTTCAATTGCATAGAGATTATTCTGATTTCCGGCAATTTTCAGTATCTGCTTCGGAGTCATTTTAATATCGCCGGTTGTACGCATAAGAGCTTCATAAGCGACGATTTCGCCTGTATTTGTTTCAACGATAGGCTGAAAATAATAGGTAAGAAGATTTTCACGAATTATCCGTGAGAAAAGCAAAGCGTTTTTATAGGAATCCTTTTCACGGATATAGCTTTCCTCTGAGAACCAGTTGATGACGCCTCTGCGACCGTTTCTGGCTTCGTAAAGAGCGAATTCCGAATAATTCACCAGCATATTGAAGTCAGAAGCTTCATCCGGATAAGATGAACACCCAATAGAAAGACTAAGACGGCTTTTATCGGAAATATCAATAATTTCTCCGAAATTATCGGTAAGAACGCAGTTCTGAACAGCTTCATCCATGCTGTTGAGGATATTATAGATGGTCATTCTGTCACAGTTGCGGAAGAATGCACAGATCTCGTAATTCGATTTCGAGCCGATTATGATATTTTCGCTGGCGAATCCTTTAAGAGTTTCTGCAACGGAAGTCAGACAGTTGTTGGTGCTGTCCACAGTAAGATAAGAACCAAGTTTGTCCAAGCCGTTGATGTAAAGTGTTGCAAGACAGCAATTATGAACATCGGGCAGAAGTTTTTTGATTTTCTGAGAAAAAGACGGATAAGAGGGAAGACGTGTTATAGGATCATACTCAATAAATCCGTCCGACTTTTTTGTTTCGGTTATCTGACGTGTAAAATCCTGAATAAATCCGAGCCACTCATCGATGCTTTCATAGATATTCATTTTAATAAATTTTGTAACATTATTTCTGCAAAATTTATATATATGTTTTTGACCTTCAACCGGATTTTTTGAAATTATTTCAAGAAGATTAAAAAATTCAAATTCATTAAGCTTATTAGAATTACAGGCGAGCATATGGCATGAAGCATCATCAAGATAAGCCGCCTTATCCTTTGCAATATATGTAAATGCGCCTATATTGCCCATAAATTGCTGGAAAACCTTCCAATCGTGGCTTAGTTCCGGAGTTTTTTGCTCAAAATTAAAAATACTCATAATTACTCCAATTACCGCATAATAATTTAGAAAAGAGGAGAGGCTGCGGTTCTGCATTAAACGGTATGCAGACAACCGTAATTTCCGAATTTTATACATACATTATTATACAGTAAAATCCGTTCAAAGTCAATAAAAAACAAAAAAGTAAATGCATCTTTACTAAAAAATAAGCCGCCCTGACGGACGGCTGGTATGTATGGGGATCAGTCAAGGAAATCCTTGACCTTTTTACTGCGGCTTGGGTGACGAAGTTTTCTGAGAGCCTTTGCCTCGATCTGACGGATACGTTCACGAGTAACGTCAAAACGCTGTCCGACTTCTTCAAGAGTACGTGATTTGCCGTCCTCAAGACCGAAACGAAGCTTGAGAACCTTTGCCTCACGGTCGGTAAGAGTTGAAAGAACTTCGTTAAGCTGCTCTTTAAGAAGAGTATGAGAAGCGGCTTCTGCCGGAGCAGGAGCGTCATTATCGGGGATAAAATCTCCAAGATGGCTGTCCTCTTCTTCCCCGATAGGAGTTTCGAGAGAAACAGGATCCTGTGCTACACGCATTATCTCACGAACCTTGTCTACAGGCATATTAAGCTTGTCAGCAATTTCCTCCGGACTTGGATCATGACCATTTTCGTGAAGGAGCTGGCTTGAAACCTTTTTAACCTTAGTTATGGTTTCAACCATATGAACCGGGATTCTGATAGTTCTTGCCTGATCTGCGATGGCTCTTGTTATAGCCTGACGAATCCACCATGTAGCATAAGTTGAGAATTTAAATCCCTTTGTGTAATCAAATTTTTCAACAGCCTTGATAAGACCGAGATTACCCTCCTGAATAAGGTCAAGGAACTGCATTCCTCTTCCGACATATTTTTTTGCAATACTTACAACAAGACGGAGATTAGCCTCGGAAAGTCTCTTTTTAGCGTAAGGATCGCCTGTTGACATTCTCTGAGCAAGCTCGATTTCCTCTTCTGTTGTAAGAAGCGGAACTCTTCCGATCTCTTTAAGATAAATCTTAACGGGATCGTCAATAGAGATACCTTCGGTTGAAAGAGCCATTTCAAGGTCGTCGGTCAAATTTGAATCCATGCCGATTTTAAGGTCGGCGTCAATATTAAGATCCTCAACGATTTCAATGTTCAAATTTTCACAGTTATCATAGAAGGTATTTATCTGGTCAACGTCAAAATCCATTTCTTCAAGAGCGTCGGTGATTTCCTTTGTAGTGAGTTTGCCGTTGGTCTTTCCCTGTTCCATAAGGGCATCGATAGTGGTTTTTTTGTGTTCCATAAGATTTCCTCCTATTTTTTGCTTTTGGATTTAAAAAGGTTTTTCAGATCATCATCGCTGAGATTATCTGATTTGACTGATTTATGATTTTTCAGAACCTGAACGCAGTCGTTGAAAACGTTCCGATTGATCGAATGTTCACGGTTTAAAGCCTCTATTCCGCTTATTCTTCCCATTTCTTCGGCTGAAAATTCATCAGCGAGAAGTGAAATTGAGAATTTTTCACTTGATTTCATACGATCAAGCAGAGCAGAGTAGACTTTTTTGTTAAATGATGTTAAAAATATTTCCGGCGGAGCTTCTTTTTCAACCAATTCAGCTTCTTCGGGATGCCTCATCAGGAAATAAATTATATGCTCCTCAGCCTTTGCTTCTTTACGCAGCGATGCGGCTTCCGGATTTATATCGTCACGCTGAAATGCAGTTTTAGTCGTGATATTCCGCCATTCGTTCTTCTGAGCAGAACGGCGGCTCTTTTTTAGCAGATCATCTATGTGGCTTTTCAGAACCTGCGTTGGAATATCGCATTTTTTTGAGGTTCTTGAAATATAAACCTCACGTTCAAGGGGCGATTCTATATCGGCAAGAATTTTTGCGGTACGTTTAAGCAGTTCAACTCGTCCCATTTCGGAAGAGATATCGATTCCGTCTTCGCATTTATCCAGCATAAAGGCAACAGCGTCATTCGAGCCGTCAAGAAGCATTTTGAAACGGTCACGCCCGAACTTTTTTATGTATTCATCAGGATCTTTTGCGCCTTCCATGTGAATGATTTTCGTCTTCAAACCAACGTCGGCGAAATGATTTATCGCTTTCTGTGTAGCTTTCTGACCTGCGCCGTCACTATCATAAGCAACTATAACTTCTTCTGCGTAATGGCTGATAAGCCTTGCCTGATCGGGAGTGATTGCAGTTCCGAGAGTAGCGACAACATTTTCAAATCCGGCTTGATTCACGGCAATAACGTCCATATAGCCTTCGCAAAGGATGATACGCTTTGTATCGGCATTTTTAGCAAAATTCATCGAGAAGAGGTTAGAGCCTTTATCGAATACCGGAGTAGCTCCTGTATTGAGATATTTTGGCTGAGAGTCATCGAGTACACGTCCCCCGAACCCGATAATATTGCCTCGCAGATCGACTATCGGGAACATAACCCTTTTGCGGAACATATCGAAAACATTTCCTTTTTTTGATCTGCCGCCAAGCCACGCATCAACGATCTCATCGTCGGAATATCCCTTTGAACGCAGAAATTTTGTAAGTTCATCCCACGAATCGGAAGAATAGCCGAGACCATATTTTTTGATAGTTTGCGGCAGGAGTTTCCGCTGTGCGAAATACTGAAGTCCTGTTTTGTCAGAACCTTTAAAAAGGTTTGTGTAGAAGAAGTTTGCGGCAAGACGATTCATCTCGTAGATTCGGGTTTTCCGTTTAGCAAGATTACTGTCCTGAGAGTTATTCTGAGGGATCTCCAATCCCGAACGCTGAGCAAGCAGTTTGACAGCTTCTGTAAAATCGAGATTTTCAATTTTCATAGTAAAGGTTATAACATCTCCGCCTGCGCCGCAGCCAAAGCAATAAAAGCTCTGTGTATCGGTAAAAACGGTGCATGACGGAGTTTTTTCCGAATGAAAGGGACACGAACAGACATAATTTCGTCCACGGCGGGTTAGCTGTATGTAAGCGCCCATAACAGTGTCGATAGGATTTGCGGCACGAAGCCGGAAAAGGAATTCATCGTTTCTTTGCATGGAATTCTCCTTGTTATTTCCAGAATTTCGGGACGAAAAGTTCAGTATAAAGGTCTACTGCATAACCGTCGCTCATTCCGGAAATATAATCGCATACTGCTCTGTCAGCATCGGTTTTTTTCATGATACTGCGGTATTCATCGGGAAGCTTATCGGTATTTTCGATGAAGTAGGAATAAAGTTTCTTTAGCAGAAGTTCCGCTTTGGCTTCCTCTTGTTTTGCAGCCGGATTCAGATAAACCTTGTCGAACATAAACTGCCGCAGATCATCGTGAGCTTTTCTTATTTGCGGAGCAAAATCGATTTCATAAGCTCCGTGTTCAATAACAGAAGCTATAAGAGTCGTAATTCGCTTTGCTTTGGTATTACCGAGTATTTTCACGCAATCCGTAGGTAAATCGCTGTTTTTGAGAATACCGGCACGGATAGAGTCTTCGATATCATGGTTTATGTAAGCGATAGTATCGGCAAGCCGGACTATATTGCCTTCTTTCGTATCAGCAACTTTATTTGTATGGCATTCAATTCCGTTGCGTACAGCGTAAGTGAGGTTGAGACCTTCGCCGTTTTTTTCAATTTCATCAACAACACGAACGCTCTGTAAATAGTGCTTGAATCCGTGGGGACATATTTCATTTAGCACGCTTTCACCGCAGTGACCGAAAGGGGAGTGACCGAGATCGTGCCCGAGAGCAATGGCTTCTGTCAGATCTTCGTTCATGCGCATACCTCTGGAAATAGTCCGGGCAATCTGTGAAACTTCGAGAGTATGGGTAAGTCGGGTTCTGTAGTGATCGCCCACAGGCGAGAGAAAGACCTGAGTTTTACGCTTTAAACGGCGGAATGAATTACAGTGAAGAATTCGGTCACGGTCACGCTGAAACTCGGTCCGGTAAGGACATTTTTCTTCATATCTAAGACTTTTTATATTAGTTTCGTCGGTACGTGTGCAGGCGTATTTACTTAAAATTCCTGTTTCTGTCATTTCTGTCTGTTCACGAACGTTCACAAAATCCCCCCTAAAAACAACTTCTATAATACTTATACTTTGAAAAATGTAAAAATCCTTTATTTTTCAGAAAATTTTTTCACAGAAGAAAAATCCTCAAAAAGTTCCTCTAATTCATCAACATCAACCGAACCGTTGGTTATTTCGGTAATATCTTTTAGAAGAGCGTCCTTTTTTTCTGAAAGCACAAGAATTTCAAGAGTAACCTCTGTTCCGAAATCGGAATTGACAGTAATCGTATCGTAATTGGGTAGAATATAGGAAATTTTTCCGTACATTCCGTAATCTGTTTTTATCTTTAAACGCCGGCAAAGGCACATATTCATGATATGAGCTGCATCGCAGGCGAGTGAGGCTGCATGAGAATATGCACGAACAAGACCTCCTCCGCCGAGCAGTATTCCTCCAAAATAACGAGTCACGACAACGCATACGTCGGTAAGTCCACGTTTCTGGAGAACATCAAGAACCGGAACTCCGGCAGTACCCTGTGGTTCTCCGTCATCGGAGTATCGGGAAATATTGTCATTCCGAAGAATGTAAGCATAGACATTATGCTTTGCTTTTCTGTGCATTGCTTTTATGGAATTCACAAAATCAACTGCCTCGTCATTCGTTTTTACGGGAGCTATATAGCCTATAAACTCGGAACGTTTTTCGATAAATGAGGCATTTTCCGGTTTTGAAATAGTGTAATAATTCATAAATTTACCTATAGTTATTCAAAATGAAAATAACGCAAAAAGCCGGTCGATAAAGACCGGCTGTGCGATTTACTTGTCCATATTGAAACGCTTCTTGAATCTGTCAACACGTCCGCCGGTATCAACGAGCTTCTGCTTGCCTGTATAGAACGGATGGCACTTAGAGCAGATTTCAACCTTGATGTTTTCCTTTGTGGACATAGTTTCAATCACATTACCGCAGTGGCAGGTAATTGTAGTCTTAACAAAGTTAGGATGGATACCCTCTTTCACGATTGTCACCTCTTTCACAACTTTTGTAAACCGTGCAGCCCATCAATTTCCTTAGACAGTAGTGCCGTTGTACATTACATTTTAAAATTATACTATGAATCGCAAACAATGTCAATAGCTTTAGAAATATTTTTTTGTTATAACTAAATCAAATTTGAACTTACTTGAAAAATCTTCCAAAATCTTCAGCCAATGCAGTCTCAAGAGAAGCAGCTTCATCATGAGTCGGCTTTTTAGCCGTGAAGTATGTTTTGATCTTTGGCTCAGTACCGGAAGGACGAACTATAGCCTTAGAACCGCCTTCAAGGAAGAAAGCGAGAACGTTTGACTTAGGAAGAGTAAGCTCGATTGCAGTTCCGGAAACAAGGTCTTTGGAAATACTTGTCTGGTAATCGTCGATTTTAACAACTTTAAGACCGCCGATCTCAGCAGGAGGATCGTTTCTGAGGGATGTCATGATCTCAGCCATTTTCTTCATTCCGCTTTCACCCTCGAAAGTGAAGCTATGAAGAGTCTGGAGGAATACGCCGTATTTTTTATACATATTCTCACGAGCCTGAATCAGTGAAATTCCCTGTGTGCGGTAATAAGCGGCCATTTCGCAGATAAGCATGGAAGCGTTTACAGCGTCCTTATCACGAACATAGCCTCCGGAAAGATAGCCGTAGCTCTCTTCAAATCCGAAGATGTAACGGTTTTCTTCGCCTTTGGCTTCGAGAAGACCAATCTGCTCTCCGATAAACTTGAATCCTGTAAGTACGTCGATTATCTCAACACCATATTCTTTGCCGATAAGATTTACGATATCAGTTGTAACGATAGTCTTAACAGCGATAGGATTTTCAGGCATAGTCCCCTTTGCTATACGCTGCTGACAAATATATTCAAGCAGCATAGCTCCGACTTCATTTCCGGAGAAAAGAGCGTAACCATCGCCGTCCGGAACAGCGATGCCGACACGGTCACAGTCTGGATCGGTAGCGAGAAGAAGATCAGGCTTAACTTCATTACAATATTTAAGACCGACCTCAAGAGCCTCACGGATCTCAGGATTCGGATATGGGCAGGTAGTGAAGTTTCCGTCAGGATTTTCCTGTTCCTTAACAATAGTAACGTCGGTTATGCCGAGTCTTTTAAGTATCTCACGAACAGGCTTGTTTCCTGTTCCGTTGAGGGGAGTATAAACAACTTTCAGTCCGCTTGAAGCGCAAAGATCAGTGTTGATGCCTTCTGCGAGAACATTTTTGTAGAAGTCTTCGATAACTTCATCGCCGATATACGAAATATTGCCATTAGCGAGTTCTTCGTCAAATGAAGCAGATTTGACTCCGTTGAACATATCGAGAGAATTTATTTTTTCGAGGATTATCTCAGCACCTCTGAGAGTAATCTGGCAGCCGTCTTCACCGTACACTTTATATCCGTTGTACTTTGCCGGATTATGGCTTGCCGTTACCATGATGCCGCCCTGACATTTTAACGCACGAACTGCGAAAGAGAGGCAGGGAGTAGGCATAAGGTCTTTATAAATATGGACTTTTATTCCGTTGGCTGCAAGAACTTCTGCGGCAGCTTTTGAGAAAACGTCAGATTTGATTCTGCTGTCAAATGAAATAGCAACGCTGGGATTTTGATACTCTTGGTTGAGGTAATCAGCGAAGCCCTGTGTAGCACGTCTTACTGTATAAATATTCATTCGGTTTGTACCTGCGCCGATAACGCCTCTCAGACCGCCTGTACCAAATTCAAGGTCACGGTAAAATCTATCGTTTATAGCGTCGTTATCGTCTTTTATATCAGCAAGCTCTGTTTGCAGATCAGCATCCTCCTTAGCGTTTTCACACCAAAGATTATAAAGCTCCATGTTACCGCCTCTTCCTTACAAAAGGTGAATGGGCTGTCAAGTCCGGATATCCGT
>CAJKFZ010000019.1 GCA_905199285.1 uncultured Ruminococcus sp. | reverse complement strand
ACATACACCCCAAAATTAAATAATAAACTTTTTTAAAAGCGTTGTCAGAACGGCACATAAAAACACACTTATTATAATAGAACAAAATGAAAGCAGTGATCAGATGAAAAAGAAAAAAAATAAAAACCAATGTGGAAGACGGCGTGAACGTATTTTCAGCAACGCCTGTCTTGTTCCGAGCGTTATGGGAGTTCTTATCTTCTTTTTGATTCCATTCGGAATCGTCGTTTATTATTCATTAATAAACAATCCCATAATGAAAGAATATGTCGGTCTTGATAATTACCGAAATCTTTTTGAAAATTCTGCATTCAAGCAAGCGGCTTCAAATACTGCGACATTCTCGCTTATTGCAGTTCCTCTCGCCGTAGTTCTGTCGTTGGGACTTGCAATTCTTCTTGAAAAAAACATTCCCGGAAAAAGTCTCCTACGAACCTTTTTCCTGAGTCCTCTTATGGTTCCTACTGCGTCTGTTGTACTTGTCTGGCAGGTTCTCTTCCATAATCACGGTACAATAAACCAGATAGCCGAATTTTTCGGCGGAGAGCCTATAGACTGGCTTAAATCTTCCAAAGGACAAATCGTAATTATTCTGATGTTTCTATGGAAAAATATGGGATACAATATGATACTTTTCATGTCGGCTCTTTGCAGCATTCCAAAAGACATCATCGAAGTTGCTGATCTTGAGGGTGCAGGAACAATTTACAAGTTCATGCATATAAAGCTCCGCTACCTCTCCCCCACTATTCTGTTTGTTCTTATTTTATCACTTATCAATTCATTCAAGATTTTCCGTGAAGTTTATCTGCTTACCGGAAATTATCCCTATGATAAGCTTTATATGCTCCAGCATTTTATGAACAATACATTCAATAATCTCGATTATCAGAAGCTTTCGGCGGCGGCTGTTTTATTCTCGCTGGTGATGATAGTGGTCATTGCAGTCCTTCTAATCTCTGAGAGCATTTTCGGAAAGGATGTGGAGAACTGATGGTGAACAAAAGAAACCAGCGTGTATTTAACATTCTCATAACGATTTTTGCAGCAGCGGCGGCAATAAGTTTCCTTCTTCCGACTGTCCTGACTATCGCAAACTCGTTTATGACATCAAATGAGATATCAGCTAACTACGGCTCTATGTTCGGAAATATGTCCGGAAGCGAAAAGGTATTCATCTCCGACAACGTCAATCTGAAATTCATTCCCGATAAAGTCACTATTGACCAGTATAAAGCAGTTCTTATAACCAATTCCGATTATCTTCTTAAATTCTGGAATTCAGTCATACTTACTGTTCCGATAACGGTTTTCCAGCTTCTTCTTGCCGTTCTTACGTCATATGGATTTTCAAGATATCCGGGCAAAATAAAAAATCTGATATTTTTCATTTACATAATTCTCATGCTTATGCCTTATCAGGTAACAATTGTGCCTAACTATCTTGTTCTTGATAAGCTTGGAATGATCGACACGGCTGATCCGGAAAAATCATGGGCAATAGCTCTTAAGCTTCAGGAAACATTCAGCTCAAACACTCTCGCCCGACTTGCGATAATACTTCCGGCAGTTTTCTCGCCTTTCAGCATTTTCCTGCTGACCAAAGTAATGAGACGAATTCCCGTTTCTTATGTTGAGGCGGCAAAGCTTGACGGTGCAGGCGAATTCAAGATACTGACGAAAATTTATCTTCCTATGTGCAAAAGCGCTCTTGTTTCGATAGGAATGCTGGTGTTTATTGATTACTGGAATATGGTGGAACAACCGCTTATTCTTATGAAAGATTCATCCCTGCATCCGCTTTCGGTGTTCCTTTCGCAGATAAGTACAAACGAAATAGGACTCGCCTTTGCGGTGGGCGTTGTTTACATGATACCAACAATACTTATGTTCCTGTACGGAGAAGATTACCTTGTTGAGGGAATTACATATTCCGGCGGAATCAAAGGATAAAGGAGACGATAACTATGAACGAAAATACAAACATAAAAGAAAATACATCAAAAATCAACGATAAAAAGAAAAAAGACGGCGATGATTATTCTCCGATAAGAAAAAGAGAAATTATAAAAACTCTGATAATCATTTTCCTTGCGGCAATGCTCGTACTCACATTCTTCTCAAACACGATAATGAACCGCTCCCTTTCGGAAATTACTACCGAAACTGCAACTTCCGGCAAGCTTACGGAACGTGTTCGTGGAAGCGGTATGGTTGAATCGAACCAGTCTTACGAAGTAACTGTTGACGGGAATAAAATTATTGATACTATCAATATAAAGTCCGGACAGGAAGTAAAAAAAGACGATGTACTTTTCACAGTAAAATCCGAAGAAAGCGAGGAGCTTACCGCCGCCGAAACAGAGCTTGCAGCCTTAGAGCTTGATTATCAGAAAGCTCTTCTGACCGAGCCTGTCGATTATACCGAGCAGAATCAGGCTATCAAAAATGCCCGTGAAGATCTTACTCTTGCAATCGCAAAACGTGACGAAGCTTACAACAATCAGGCTGTTTCAGAAGCGGCAAAGGTTCAGTATAACAGCGATAAAGCCGAGCTGAGAAGACTGACATCCATTCAGGGAAAACTTACCGCAACTATTGCCGCTATAGACTCAGACGAGTACTCTTCGGCAGCTCCGGAATATGTCGGAAACCTTGCTTCCCTTTGCAGCAATTATATGAATGCCGACAGCGAATATAAAGCCGCTTACGAAATATATTCACAGGCAGTTTCAGAAGGTGCAGACGAAGGTGTTGTTGCTTCTGCAAAGGCAGACGCTGATGCAAAACAGTCCGTAAGAGATTCCGCTAAAAATGATTACGATTATGCTAAAAACAATACTCGCAGCGACCTTGCAAACCAGCTGTATTATACTGAAAGCGATATCGAAAACCTCACCTCAAGCATAGAGGCATATGAAGCCTCTATGGAAGGCTCTTCTATGAGCTATGAGGACTGCGTTGCCGATGTTCAGGCAAAACAGCGTGCTTTGGACGATCTTATGATCGCTCTTCAGAAGGCTCAGAAAACTGATAATATTACCGGACAGATCTCAAACCTCGACCTTGAAGCAAAGAAAAAAGAGATAGAAAAACAGAAAAAGAAAGTCACAAAGCTTAAAGAAACTGCAACATCAACCGAAGTTAAATCCAAATACGACGGCGTTGTAAGTATGATAAACGTTCAGCCGAACGATACTACAACTCCCGGTTCTCCGCTTGCCGTTATTGATATTGCCGAAGAGGGATACACCGTTAAGATAAGCGTTGACGCCGAAAAAGCTAAAAAGATCAAAACAGGAGTTAAGGCAGAGGTCGTTAATAACTGGAGCGGAAACGTTGAAGCCGTTCTCACAGACATAAAAAATGATACGACTGCCGGCTCGAAAAATCGTTTCCTCATTTTCTCCGTTACAGGTGATGTTGATTCCGGAACTTCTATCGACCTTTCAATTCCATGCGGCAGCGGAAGCTATGATGCGATCGTTCCCAAGAGCGCAGTTTATCAGGATAAGGACGGCAGCTTCGTTCTTACGGTAGAATCCAAAAGCTCGCCTTTCGGAAACCGATATTACGCTCGAAGAGTAAACGTTGAGGTCGTTGCCTCGGATGAAGTTTCAAGCGCAGTTCAGGGAGGAATCTCTCAGGGCGATTACGTCATCACAGCCGCCAGCAAGCCTGTTTCTTCCGGCGATCAGGTTCGCATGAAGGATAAATAAGGCGGTGTGCCACGAATGAAAATTAAATTTAAAATAAGATATATCATCATTGCTGCCATAAATCTTCTTGCTATAGTCAGCGCAATCATACTGACTGCCGTCGGAAGTTCAATGGCGAAATCACAGTCGTATAATTACGCCGCAGAACGCTGGGGCGGCAAAAAGGGCGATTACTCGCAGATAAGCAGCTTCTTTTCAAACGATTCCGGCTTTACTACCGAATCGGTCTCCGCAGTTCGTTCACAGATTTTAGGTGAACTGAAAAATATCTCGATAATTCCGGAAGAAGGAAAAACTCTCGTTCCGGACGCATACAGCGCTCCGATAGGTTCTGTCACAGTACGCTGCGATATAAGCGGACGTTCGGAAGCCGAGCTTACCGCAGTGGGCGGAGATTTCTTCGCATTCCGCAATTTCACTCTTCTCGACGGCTCGTTCTTCAGCAAGGACGATATCATGCAGGACGGCGCAGTTATTGACAAAAACCTTGCATGGGCGCTTTACGGTTCGGAAAAAGTCTCCGGCATGAAAATTTACATAAACGGTATTAAATTCTATATCGCTGGAGTTATTGACCTTCCCGAAACGGAAGCCGAAAAGAAAACTGCCGGAAGTTCTCCAAAGGCTTATATCTCTTACGATATGGCGTCTCAGGTAAGTACAGACAGCAAATTTTCTCCCGACAAGCCCGATGGAGCTGTTGACAGCGGTTTTAAGAGGGTTTCCTGTTATGAATGTATTATCCCTAACCCGGTCGAAAACTTCGCTTATACGACCGTTAAATCCATTCTGAGCGAACCGTATAAAGGTATGGTCAGCATCGTCAACAACAGCGAACGCTTCGAGCCGAAAAAAAGAGCTAAGGCATTCAAAAAGCTGTCCGATCTTGCAGTCCGAAAAGACAGCGTTATCTATCCTTACTGGGAAAACGCTTCAAGAGTAGTTGAATTCAAGCTCTCATACATTTACTCGGCAAGAAAATGGCTCTTCGCTGTTCCGATATTGACCGCCCTCTGGCTTGCATTTCTGGGACTAAGATTCCTCCGACGGAAAAAACAGCATATAAAAAATGCCGTGGGACGTTTCTTTGATAAGATAAGGAGCGCCCTCAGACATAAGATACATAAAAATACAAAAACAACTGATTGATCAAGAAAGGAAAAAACTTATGAAAAACAATCTGGTCAGCCGTATTACGGCTATCTCCTCATCAGCAGCCATTTTATTGTGTGCTGCTTCATGCAAAAAAAAAGAGAAAGAAGCTCCTAAGGCGAGCGAACTTATCAACAATTCCTACCGCTCTGTTGAAATCGACTGCGATATCGATATTGAAAACGTCGATAAGATGTCTTACATCGGAGAATCGGACAAAATCTTTATCTCAGGCTACAATTACGATAGGGAAACATATGAAACCACTCCTGTTTTTTGTATCACAGACACTGAATTCAGCAGCGTTCAGAAACTTGATCTCAATATTCCCGCTCCTGAAAACGGCTACCTTAACGTTAATACCTCCGTTGCCGACGGAAAGATATACGCTTTCGCAATAACTACGGATTACGGCGATTTCAAGCTTCCGGATTATAATTCACCGGATTTTGATGCTGAAAAATTCGACTATGAAGCTATGGAAAAAGCAGCAAAAACTTCTTATTCGCTCTATTCATTTGACGAATCCGGAAATCAGCTTTCCGTAACTGACATAGATCCAAGCGGTATAAGCGAAGATGATGAAAGCGGAAGCGTTAATATCGGAAATATGTTCTCATGCGGCAACGACAAATTCGTTGTTGAAATAAACAGTATGGATCAATCATACTATCTGATGGAATCAGACGGAACCTTTTCCGGCAAGCTTGAACTGGACGGAATGAACTGGATAAACAGCATCTCCATTGCTGCTGACGGCAATATCGCAGCTATGGGATACGGTGAAAACTCACCGGAGATACGTTATGTTGATACGTCAACGCTTGCTCCGGTCGGAGAGCCTGTTCAACTTGATAATTTCAACGGCTCAAATGTTATGATAAAGGGTACAGGCGACTACAGCGTTTATCTATCCAGCAGCACTGCTCTTATCGGTCTTAAAGACGGACAGTCTGAAGAAATAGTAAACTGGATAAATTCCGATATAAACGGCGACTATGTAAGCTCTATCATCGCTCTTGACAACGGAGATTTCCTTGTTTATATAAACGACTGGCAGACAAATGAAAACAGCTTCTGCCGCCTTACCAAAAGAGATTCATCCGAACTCGAAAACACAAAGGTTATAACCATTGCTGTTCTTTATCCCGATCAGGAGCTTACATCAAGAGTCACCGAATTCAATAAATCAAGCAGTGAATACCGTTTCAGAATAACAGATTACAGCCAGTACAGCGACTATGATGCAGAAACCCAAAAAACCAAAAATACTCCTGCCAACCAGCTTAAAATGGATATCGCAGCCGGTAAAGAGCCTGATATGATATACTGCTCTGATTACTCGCTTATCAGCAGTCTTGCTCCGAAGGGAACATTTACCGACCTTTATCCGCTTATTGATAACGACAGCAGCCTTTCAAGAGAAGATATCATGCCAAATATTCTTAAAGCCTGCGAGATGGACGGAAAGCTCGTTTCACTTTCAAATTCGTTCAGTATTTCAACATGGGGAGCAAAAAAGAAGTATGTTGATAAAGACAACTGGACTTTTGATGAAATGGTAGAAATCTATGACGGTCTTTCATCTAAAATGGACTTTATCGCAAGCGCCTCTAAAGAAAACGTTTTCTCAATGCTTTGCTATAACACTGAATCATTTGTTGACTATAAAAACGGAACGTGCAGTTTCGATTCTCCTGAATTTATCAAATATCTTGAATTCTGCGACCGCTTCCCGAAAGAGGATGAGATTATAAACTGGGATACAGCTACAGATGACGAAATGCAGGAATATTGGGGCAAAACAGAAAATGCTGTCCGTAATGACAAATGTCTTCTTTCATCACTCTATTTCAACGATTTCCGGTCTTACGCAAGAACTAAACAGGCAGAATTTGGAGAAGATATAAGCCTTGTCGGAGCTCCTTCTTCAAACGGCAGCGGATCTTCCATTAATCTTAACGCCAACTTTGCAATTCTTGAAAGCTCTCCTTCTAAGGAAGCCTGCTGGAATCTTATCTCCGGTTTCTTCTCGGATGATTATTACTCAAAAAATAGCTGGGAACTCCCTGTTCGTGTTTCGGCATTTGAAAAAATGGCAGACGAAGCAATGTCCCGTCCTTACTGGACAGACGAAAACGGTAAGAAAACTGAGTATGACGACACATACTATGTGGGCGATAAGGAATACACCATCAAGCCGCTCACTCAGGAAGAAAGAGATTACTTCTTAGATTTCATAAAAAACGTTTCAACTATCAGCAACAGTTACTCGTTAGATATTACGCAGATAATAGAAGAGGAATCACAGGCATTTTTCAACGACGAAAAAACAGCCGAAGAAACCGCTAAAATGATTCAGAACCGTGCTTCTATCCTCGTCAGCGAACAGAGCTGATAACTTAACTTTGAAATCCAGAAAATAAATACAACCTCCTTATGAGGTCCGCCGCATTCACAAAGGATTCGGCGGATTTCTCTTTGTTGGGACAATAAAAATGCTCCATACCTTTTTATCGGTATGAAGCATTAAGAATTATTATTTTTTACCTACAGTTCTTCTGACAACCTTTTTAAGCCTTTCACAGGTATCTTTCGGGAACTCGATAATAAATTTTATCGCCTGATCATGAGCCTCATCGGAAGGGATTTTAAGGAAATTGTGAAAAAATATATAAACTTCATTAAAGGTAGAAAAAATCTCACGAACAGCTTCTTCACCCTCCGGTGTAAGAACCACGCTGTTGCAGAAATCCTCATAAACGAGTCCGGATTTAGCGAGACACCGAAGCATCTTGCTCACACTTGGTCTTGAAACTCCAAGATGATGAGATATATTCACACAGCGAACGCATTCGTTTTCGTCCGAAAGCTCTTTTATAGCGACAAGATATTTTATCTGTCCGACGCACTTCTTCATCCTTTTTCCTCCCTTTTAATACAATTACGGCGGTTATTTGCTTTATTCATATGCAGTAAGGGGACTCTGTCCCCTTTAACCCCTGCCAAAGGGTTAATCAACCCTTTGGAAACCCGGTATTAATAATTTCAAATCCCAATATGGGATTTGAAATTATTAGGGCAGGATTCCCATAGGATAACTCTCCTCAGCAAGAAACAACGGAACAAAATATACCTTATACATATGAACAAAATAAATACGATGTTATTATTTATCAGAATCAATAAGATTCCAGTAGCCCTTTAAATAAACTGCTCCGGATAAAATAGTAAGAGCTGTCGATATCCAAATAAGAATCGGGATCACAACATTATCTACGGCAGATTTTACTCCGCAGGCAATACCGAGGTCGAAATCATGGCACAAGCTGAGCCAGAAAAGTACTCCGACTATAGTCACCATTGTAAATGCAGTTTTAAGCTTTCCCCATATTCCGGCCGCTACAACGATTCCGCTGTCTGCGGCAAGAAGCCTTAAACCGGAAACCATAAATTCTCTCGCACTGATTATGATAAGAGGAATTGCTCCCATTTTAACGTCATCCAGCTCTACAAAAACGGTCAGGGCGGCTATAACGAGTACTTTATCCGCAAGCGGATCGAGAAATTTTCCGAAATTTGTTACAAGATTATTTTTTCTTGCGATATTGCCGTCAAGAGCATCCGTTATAGAAGCTCCCGCAAATATCACAAGCGCTATAAGATAGTGAAACGGCATTTTCAAATATATGAAAAGCAGAAAAAACGGAATTAAAAATACTCTAAGCAACGTAAGCTTATTTGGAAGATTCATTAACGATCACCTCTCCGATCAAATCATAATCAAGCGATTCAGTAATTCTGATTTTAACATATTCGCCTATTTCAAGCGGTTTTTCTGATGTAAAGAAGACCTTTCCGTCTATATCGGGCGCATCGATTGCCGTTCTTCCGAACCAGCACTCGCCGAACCTGTCGAATCCCTCAACAACGGCTTCAAGCTCGCAGCCCATCAGCTTTTCGTTATTTTCTGCGCTGATAAGCATCTGCTGTTCCATGATTATATCAGCACGTCTTGCAGCAGTTTCCTCGTCTATCTGATCGGGGAAATCGTATGATTTAGTTCCCTCCTCACGGGAATATGCGAAACATCCGAGTCTGTCAAAACGGACACGCTTAACAAATTCCGCAAGTTTTTCAAACTGCTCTTCAGTTTCACCCGGAAAACCTGTTATAAGAGTGGTTCGCAGAATTATTCCCGGAACTTTTTCTCTTATGTGATCAAAGAGAGCTTCGAGCTTTTCTTCGTCGCCCCAACGATTCATACGGCCTAAAATATCGCCGTCGCAGTGCTGTATCGGAATTTCAAGGTATTTGACCAGCTTCTCTTCACCTGCGATAGTTTCAAGAAGTTCGTCCGTGATGCGTTCCGGATAGCAGTAGAGCGTTCTGATCCATTTAAGACCGTCTATGCGACAAAGACGCTTCAGAAGCTCCGGAAGCTTCGATTCGCCGTAAATATCCTCGCCGTAGCGTGACGTATCCTGTGCGATAACGACAAGTTCAGTCACACCGTTTTCAGCAAGAAATTCAGCTTCTTTTATAAGCTCTTCCATAGGAACACTGCGGAATTTTCCTCTTATCATGGGAATTGCACAGTAAGTACAGCAATTGCTGCATCCCTCGGCAGCTTTAAGATATGTGAAAAACGGCAGCGTTGAGATGATTCTCTCTCCGGTAAGCTCTGCATCAAGCTTAGGAGCAAAATTCACATACTTTTCTCCTGCAAGAACATGATCAAGAACATCGACGATATCCTTATTATTGCCGATTCCGATAACAGCGTCGGCTTCGGGGAAAAGCTCTGCCGCTTCTTCTTTATATCTCTCGGTAAGGCATCCGGTTATGATGATTTTTTTCAGCGAACCGTCCTCTTTAAGCTTTCCAAGCTCAAGAATAGTCTCTATAGCCTCTTCTTTCGCCGACTTGATAAATCCGCAGGTATTAACTACGGCAACATCGGCAAGCCCCGGCTCGGTAACAAGCTGGTATCCCCTGCTTTTCAGCTTATACAGCATTCTTTCAGAATCAACAAGATTTTTTGAACATCCAAGCGATACCATTCCAACTTTAACAGGCATTTGTCAGTCCTCCAGATAACTTTCAAAATATTCTCTGACCGCACGGTTTATTTCATCGAAACCGTAACCGTATCTTACCAGCGCAATTTTGACCTTTTCAACAGATTTCCGGTCGGTTTTATCGGTAAGAAACCTTGCGTGTTTCGTTTCAAGAAGCGTCATCAGATTTTCGCCGAAAACCTCGGCATATGGTTCAAGAGCGTCCTCGGCTGTGAATTCGCCTATGCCCTTTCTTATTATTTCACGTTTTGCTCTGCGATAGCCAAATTTTTTAGTTTCGACAAATTTTCTTGCGAGCTTTTCGGCATATCTTTCATCGTCGATAATACCGTTTTTCTCCAATTTATCGGCAACCGCACTGCAAAGAGATTCATTTTTATAATTTGAAACAAGCTTATCAACCATCTCTTTGCGGGAATAATCCCTGTAATCGAGAAGATACAGCGCACGCTGATACGCTCTTCTGAAATTTGAAGCGTAAATGATTTTTCTAAGCTCATCCCGTTCAAGCTTCATGCCGGAACGTATGGAAAAATCCGCAATAATATCGACATGAAGATAGATTTTCCGCTCGTTGTCAAGCTCGACCTCGTAGGTTGAGTCTTTATATTTTGCTACGGATGTTATTTCCATAAATTATTCTTCAACGGGAGTAAATTCCTCGAAATCCTCTTCAATATCGGCAAGAATATCGCTGGAATCCATAGAAGCTCCGTTTTCCTCGGATGTTTCGGAAGAATCTGAATAATCGTCTGAAAATTCGCTCTCGGAATTTTTACCGGATTTCTTGCCCTTTTTCTCCTTTTTGGGAGCGATATCCTGAAGCTCGTCCTTACGGGCAAGGATCTGTTCTTCTATCTCTTTCATAAGAGCCTCGTCATTTTTAAGAACTTCCTTAACGTTATCACGTCCCTGACCAAGCTTCTGATCCTTATAACTAAACCACGAACCGCCTTTTTTCACGATCTCAAGATCGACAGCAAGATCGAGAACCTCTCCGGTTCTTGAAATTCCCTGACCGTACATCATATCGAACTGACATTCCTTAAATGGCGGAGCAACCTTATTCTTTACAACTTTACACTTCGTTGAAGCTCCGATAATTTCATTGCCGGATTTAATTACTTCGCCCTTTCTGACTTCGATTCTTACAGAGGAATAGAATTTAAGCGCTCTTCCGCCGGGAGTTGTTTCAGGATTGCCGTACATAACTCCGATCTTCTCACGAATCTGGTTAATAAAGATTGCAACGCAGTTTGATTTTGAAATAGCTGCCGTAAGCTTTCTCATAGCCTGAGACATAAGTCTTGCGAGCTGACCAACGTGAAGATCTCCCATTTCACCGTCGATCTCGGCTCTTGTAGTCATAGCGGCGATCGAATCGAGAACGATAACGTCGATAGCTCCGGAGCGTATAAGAGCTTCGGCAATTTCAAGAGCCTGCTCACCGCTGTCCGGCTGGGAAACGAGAAGATTTTCTATATTAACTCCCAAAGCTTGAGCATAAACAGGATCGAGAGCGTGTTCAACGTCGATAAAAGCGACTTCGCCATCCATTTTCTGAGCCTGAGCAATAATGGAAAGGGCAACCGTAGTTTTACCCGAGCTTTCAGGACCGTATATCTCAACGATTCTACCCCTCGGTACTCCTCCGATTCCAAGAGCCATATCGAGCGTCATCGAGCCTGTCGGGATAGCGTCGACGTTAAGGGTTTTGGATTGTCCAAGGCGCATTACTGCTCCTGCACCGTATTTCTTTTCGATCTGCTTCAAAGCGCCGTCGAGGGCAGCTTTTTTGTCCTCTTTAGTCGTTGCCTGAACGACAGCAGGCTTTTTTGCAAGTTCTTTTTTTGCCATGATCTGTATTCCTCCGTTTATGTAAATGAATTTATATTTTTTTGCCTGAAATCGTTCTTATGATTCCTCCTGCGTCTTTTTGGAGCGTGATATCTGTAAAATCGTTTTCCGCTAAGATCTCACTGACAGCCAAATGCTGTCCCATACCAAATTCATAAAGAAGATATCCGCCTGTTTTAAGCGAATTTTTCCACATTGCTGTAAGCCGGCGGTAAAACCCAAGACCGTCATTTCCTCCGAAAAGAGCAAGCTCAGGCTCGAATGCGACTTCTATTTGAAGTTCTTTCATTTCCTCTCCGGTAAGATAAGGCGGATTGCTTACGATTATGTCGAAATCCAAAAGGCTCTGCTGAAGCCTTTCGTCAAGGACATCTCCCTGAATAATCGTTATATCGGCATTATTAAGCTCCGCATTCTGCTTCAGATACTTGATTGCTTCATCTGATATTTCAACAGCAAAAACCTCGGCTTCGGGAATTTCTTTTTTCAGCGTGACTGCGATGCATCCGCTTCCGCTGCAAAGATCTATGATTTTCGGGGATCTGTTTCCCATTTGACGGCAGACCGCCAAAGTCTGCTCAATAAGCGTTTCCGTATCTGGACGAGGAATGAGAACTCCCTCTCCGACCTTGAACGGATAGCCGTAAAACTCCCATTCTCCGAGAAGATACTGCAAGGGGTAACCTTCGCTTCTTCTGCGGACAAGTTCCATTATTTTATCGGAAAGCTCCGGCGGAACGTCTTTATTTTTGTCTGTGACGAGTATCGGGTTTCTCTCGCCCAGCATATCCTGAAAAATACAGAGGATATCAAATCTTGCAGTATCTATTCCCTTTTCTTCGAGGACGCTGCGGCACTGCTCAAACAGAGCATATCGGCTTACCAACGGTCCTCCTCCTTATCCTCGGGGATGCAGGGTGTGAGAGCAGCGATAGCAATTTCGATCATGCTGTCGTCAGGCTCACGGGTAGTAAGTCTCTGCATGGCAAGTCCGGGAGCGGAAAGAATTTTTGTAAACGCATTGTCATTGTTTCCTGCAAGTCGGATGCATTCGTAAGAAAGTCCGACTACAAGCGGAAGAAGAACGAGAGAAGCGATGATTCTCTGCCATGTTACGGTAAACGGAACAAAACACATCACAAAAATACTTATGATAAGAACGATGAAAATAAAACTTGTTCCGCAGCGTTTATGAAATCTTGTCTGCTTTCTCACGTTTTCAACAGTAAGAGGAAGCTCCGCCTCATGGCAAGCTATTGTTTTATGTTCTGCACCGTGATACATATATTGACGCTTGATATCCTTCATAAGTCCTACCAGAGCCATATATGCCACGAAAATGGCTATCTTTACAACGCCCTCGACAATAGAGCGTACAATGCGGTGTTCTGTGATTCCCGGAATAAATCCTGTTAACCACTTTGGCAAAAACACGAATAGTCCAACCGCCATAACCAAACCGATAACTACTCCGATATACATAAAAATATCGAATATTCCCGACGAAGAATTCTTTTCGCCCTTATCTGAAGCAGACTTAGATTTCTCTTTTTCGTCCTCCTCTTCTTCGGGCATCTGCTTTTCGGCAGATTTCATCATATATTTATATCCTTTTACAAGAGATATAACGAAACTACAGCAGCCTCGGATTATAGGTGTTTTTTTATACCACGGAGCGTTTTTGCCGTTATTTTCCTCCCATGTTTCAAGGTCGATGCTTCCGTCGGGCAAACGGCAAGCCATAGCTCCTGTATCAGGACCAAGCATCATGATTCCCTCAATAAGAGCCTGTCCTCCGATTTTTGATTTGAATTTTTCGTTGCTTTGAGACGTATTATTTTTACTCATTTTATTCACCTGATTTTTTTTCATTTGCGGGAAGAATTATCGTAACCTTAGTACCCTTGCCTTCTCCCTCGCTGGATATGTCCATTTCTCCGCCATGCATAGCGATAATTTCGTCCGCAACCGCAAGTCCGATTCCGGAACCTCTTCTTGTATGATTCGCTTTATAGAACTTAGTTTTGACCTTAGAAAGATCGGATTCCTTTATTCCGCATCCGGTATCTGCAACTGAAACAACGATTTTTCCGTCCGCTTCGGAAGCGTCGATAGTGACCGTATCTCCGGCAGACGAATACTTGACAGCGTTGTCGATAATGTTTATAAAAACTTGTCTTATGCGGTTTTTATCGCCGAAAACTATCGGGAGCATTTCCGGCTCGTTATAAATAATATTGATATTTTCACGCTTCGCCTTATCGCTGTAGATCAGTACAGCGTCACCAAGCTCGGCAAGAATATCCATATTTGCGTTCTGGAGCGTGAAATGACCGTTCTGCATTCGTGAAAAGTCGAGCAGCTCTTCAACCATCTGCGAAAGACGCTCCGTCTCGTTTACGATAACTCCAACGCCTTTTTTCATCGTGTCCGGACTTCCTCCTCCGTCTATCATAAGAGTCTCCGCCCAGCCCTTTATTGCGGTCAGCGGAGTTCTCAGCTCGTGAGAAACGGAAGAGATAAACTCGTTTTTCATAGCCTCGGCATTAGAAAGTTCGTCCGCCATGTGATTGATAGCCGAACAAAGCTCGCCTATTTCATCATCGCTGGAATTCTGTATTCTTACAGAGAAGTCTCCCATAGCAAATTTTCGTGCTATAGAGCTTATCTGCCTTATCGGATTAACAATAGTTCCGGCAAAATAAAGTCCGGTTGAGATAATGATGACGATAACGATCAGAATTACGACCGAAACGACAATTATATAATTTTTTATCGTATTTTCTATCTCTGCAAGCGAAGTTACCATACGAACCGAGCTGTATTCGCTGTTCATGGACGATATAGGTACGGAAACGGCAAGAATTTTTTCTCCGCTTGGAAGCTTTCCGACGTAAGAGCCTTCACCGTAAGTCATGGCGTCCTCATAATCGGGCATCAGCATATCGGCATCGGGCGAAAATCCGGAAGATGTTAAAACAACTCTGCCCTTGGAATTTATCGCCATAAGCTCAATTTTATCCTTTTCGTTAAAGGTCTCCAGCATATTTCTCATTTCAGCTGAAAAATTGGCGGCGCTGTCCTGTGAATGAATACTCAAAACGCTGGTAACGGCGTTTATCTTTGAAACGAGATACTGTTTTGCCGAGCTGTAAAAATAGCTCTGAACTGCATAAATAATAGCCATAGCGATAACGAGCAGAGCAAGGATTATAACGCCGAGGTTATTGATTATCCAGCGTTTGGTGATACTTTTTTTCGCCATTACTGCATATCATTCCATTTATAGCCGTAACCCCAGATCGTTATGATATATTTCGGACTTGAAGGTTCTTCTTCGATTTTCATGCGTATTCTTCTTATGTTTACGTCAACTATCTTATCGTCCCCGTAATAGCTTTCTCCCCATATATGGTTGAGTATGCTTGCACGGTCGAGAGCGGTATTCTTATTATTCATAAAGAATTCGAGTATCTGGTATTCAACCTGAGTAAGCTCGATAGATTTACCGTTTTTGGTTACGGTTCTGCTCTTTAAATCGAGGACGAACGGGCCGGATTCAATTATAGACTGCTTTTCATTTTTGATAAAGCTCATGCAGACTCTTCTGTAGATAGCGTCCACCCGAGCAGTCAGTTCAGACGGAGAAAACGGCTTGGTTATATAGTCGTCCGCACCTATCATAAGACCGCTTACTTTATCCATTTCCTGAGTTCTTGCGGTCAGCATAATTATACCGATAGTTGAACTTTTCTCACGAATTTTCTTACAAACAGTAAAACCGTCTATCCCGGGCATCATGATATCGAGCAGAACGATATCGAAATTGCCACGTTCCTCCTCAAAAGTCTGCAAAGCAGCTTCACCGCAGTCCACGTCAACAACTTCATAGCCGGCACGCTTGAGGTTGATAACAACGAATTCACGGATAGTGCTTTCGTCCTCGCAAACAAGAATACGCTTCATAAATCTCAACTCCTTAAAAAATTTTTTAATAATGGGTTTCCAAAGGGGATGTACTCCCCTTTGGCAGGGTGCAGGGGCAGCGCTCCTGCTGGGGTATCGGGGCAAAGCCCCGCAAAGGACAGCGTGGATGAAAACAATAAAGCCTAAAACTCAAAATTGCCAAAAATTATAGTAGAAATCATTCCACGCTGTCCTGATAGCAGCGAAAGAGCGCAGCGTTTTGAGCGTATGGCTTCTCTGTGAGCGCAGAGCGAACACGAAGGAATGCATAGCCGTTAACAGCAGCAGACCGTCCGTTCGCAAACGCTTCGCTCTGCTCTCTGCTTTGTCAGGGAGGCTCTGCCTCTCTCATTCACCCTCCGCTCAAGGGTGAATCCACCCTTGAGAATCCCATTATTAATCGTGCTTCGCACTCTTTATTTTTTTAAAATAGTTTAAAACCAAGTGCAGCATCTCCTGCCGTGATCGAATATCCGTCTCCGTTATCTTTAGGTATATAGGCAAGATACGACGAATCTCCCTTGGTTTTCATAAGCATATACCCATTGGAAATTCTGTCCTCTCTCGAAGGAGAATCCTCGGCGCAGTATATACGCATAAGCTCTCTTCCGGTTTCTCCGTCAGAATATCGGCAGAATACGATCTCATCGTTGACAGAATCACGTCTTACAGTAACATTGTTTCTCCACTTTTCAGGAAAAACAAAGATATATCCGTCGTTAACGCTGGCATAAGAAGAACATTTACGTTCTAATCTGTCCTCTCCGCTTACAAACTTCCACTCGGTTATTTTCATCTGTTCCGTTTCGGGAACCTCCTCATATCCGGGAGAAATGGTCTGCACAGGAATTTCAAGAATACCGTCGCCGTCGATATCAAAAGAGCTGTAACCCGTCGGACGGATCGTTGCAAGCGATTCCTCCGGCAGTGTAAAAACCTTATTAAGACCGGTGCTGTCCATGTAGATAACATCCGTCTGAATAGAACCTGCTCCGGAAACTGCGTCAATGTAAAGTCCCTTTCGTCCTCCGCCTATTTCGCCGTAGCCAAGACTGTCGAACTCGGTAAAGCTTCCGCTGAGCGGAGTGCTGTATTTATGGTATTTTCCCGTGCTGTCAAGCTTGTAGGCTTCGGCAACAGCAGAAGATCCTGTCACCGAACCGGCAAGAAGCAGGAATTCATTTTCATTATCATTATCGAGGTCGGTAACATCAATAAAAGAATACGCTTCCGAAAAAGTTTTCTCAATGCTTCCCTCTTCGGCATTATATGTGAAGATAGAGACGCTCTTTTCGGAACGGTTTATAAGGCTGCTGCCGATAATAAGATTCGTCCGTTCATTTGAGCCAAGCCTTGATATCATAACTCTTTCTATCTCCGCTCCGTCCGCAGGAGTATCGCAGACTGAACGCCATTTTCCTCTCTGCTGATCGAGAATATTTATACGCAGAGTATTTTCCTGTGCGGCAAGACTTGTTTTCTCATAAAAGACCACAGCTTCATCTCCGCCGTCACCGTCGATATCCTCAATGATAAAAGCGGAGAGATATTTTCCGGATTTGGGGTATTTAAGACTTATCGAAGTTCCTGCGGCATCGGTAAGCGCATTGTATATCTGCTCCTGAACGGCGCTGAGCTTGGGCGGCGCCATAAGATTATCTATACTTGAAGCAAAGTTACAGCCGCTCAGAAGAGCTATTGACAGAAAAACTGCGGCAGATTTCAGAAATTTCATTTTGCCTCCATAGCGAAAACTGATCTGGATTTCATATAAACGATATTAATCTCTGTTTTCTAATTTAACGTATTCACGTTCTTTAGCAATAGCCTTATAAGCAGGACGTATTATCCTGTTGCTTGTTAAGATCTCCTCCATACGGTGAGCTGCCCAGCCTGCCATACGTGCAACTGCAAAGAGCGGAGTAAACAGTTCATCCGGTATTCCGAGCATTCTGTAAACAAGTCCGGAATACATATCAACGTTGGCGCACATGGTTTTTGTGCTGCCCTTGACTTCCTTAAATATCTCAGGAGTAAGTCTTTCAACAGTTTCAAGAAGTCTGAATTCTGCTTCAATTTCCTTGCCCTTAGCAAGCTCGAAAGCCTTTTTCTTGAGTATGATCGCACGTGGATCTGAAATCGTATAAACAGCGTGACCCATTCCATATATGAGTCCGGAGCCGTCGTTAGTTTCTTTTCTTATAGTTTTGCGCATATAATCGGCTACTTCGCCTTCGTTATCCCAGTGTTTGATATTTGCTTTGAAATTATCGAGCATCTGAATGACCTGAATATTGGCTCCGCCGTGACGAGGTCCTTTAAGCGAGCAGATAGCGGAAGAATATGCCGAATACGGATCTGTTCCGGAAGAAGTAAGCACACGGCAGGTGAATGTGGAGTTGTTTCCTCCTCCGTGTTCAGCCTGAAGCATGAGCAGACAATCGAGCATCTGTGCCTCTTCCTTGGTATATTGTCTGTCGTTTCTAAGCAGAGAAAGTATGCACTGAGCCGTATTTTCCTCATAATTGATAGGATGCATTATCATGCTCTGATTATCGAAAACTCTCCTTTTCACCTGATAAGCGTTAGCCATAATAACCGGAAGCTTTGCGATAAGGCTTATTGCGGTACGCATTTCGCTTTCAAGTCCCTTATTTTCGCATTCGTCATCGTATGAATAAAGAGCAAGAACTGAACGAGCAAGCTTATTCATTATATTTTTTGACGGAGCTTTCAGAATCATATCCTCAACAAATCCGCCGGGAAGATCTCTTTTAAGCGAAAGATATGTATTAAAATTTTTAAGTTCTTTAACTTTAGGCAAACGTCCGAAAAGAAGAAGAAAAACTGTTTCCTCATAGCCGAATCTGTCCTCGGCTTCAACATTTTCAACAAGGTCGTTAATACTGTGACCTCTGTAAATCAGCTGTCCGGGAATAGGCTCTACCTCACCCTCGTTAAGAACATAGCCATGAACGTTGCATATATTGGTAATTCCGGCAACAACACCTGTACCGTCGCTGTTACGCAAACCTCTTTTAACGTGGTATTTTTCGTAAAGCTTCATATCAATTCTGGAATTTTCAGCAACCTCACCGCATAAATCTGTAATATTGGCACCTGAAATAAAAGATGGCATCACAATCACTCTCCTTTGAAAATAGTTACTTTAATTATACACTATTTTTTATTTCATGTCAAATGGAATTCTTTAAGGCAACACCGCACAAAGACCGCCTGACGGCTTTGCAGCGAATCTGCTTGCGCTTTTTCCGTCATCTTGCACAAAAACTCCTTGACATACACCAGTATGCCTGCGTCGTTTTTATACAATCTGACGAAAAAATCGACGATGCATCTCCGCCACAATCTTTGTGCGGTATTACCTTAATTTTCAACGGAATTTCACTAATTATCTCAGGAGGTATTTATGAAACAGTATATTTCTTCAATACTTATTCTTTCAGCAGCAATTGCAGTTATTCCTGCAATTCCGGTATATATATCCGGAAAAGCCTATAATCCGTCAGCAATATCTGATACGGACAAAAAAGAAAAAGAGCTTCCAGCCATTCAGGAGAACACGGAACCCACTGAAAAAACGCCCTCACCTGCCGTGGACAAGGTATCGGCTGATTATTCAGGAACTCCTTACAAGGTTCTTGACGTAAGCTCGGGAGAAATTCTCGAGGTTTCTGAAAGAGACTACGTTATAGGAGCAGTCTGTGCGGAAATGCCTGCTTCCTTCAGTGAAGAAGCCCTGAAAGCTCAGGCAGTTGCCGCTCATACATATGCCCAGAGACAAAGGCTTCGTGAAAAAGAAAATCCGACAGCCGTTCTTGGCGGTGCGGATTTTTCAAACGACACTTCAAAATATCAGGGCTATTTCACTCAAGATCAGGCAAAACAGTATTTCGGCGAGCACTTTGATGAAAACTATTCCAAAATTTCAGCAGCAGCCGACGAAGTTCTTCCGTATATCTTAACATACAATGATGAGCCTATAATCTCGGCGTTCCACTCGATGTCCTCCGGAAAAACCGAAAGCGCCGAAAATGCATGGGGAGCAGCGGTGGAGTATCTTGTTCCTGTTGACAGCAGCTCTGATACTTCCGCTCCGAAATATCTTGAAGAAACACGCTACAACAGTGATGTTCTGCGAAATAAACTTGAAACGGCTTTCCCGGGAATTGCTCTCGGCGAAGATATTTCTGCATGGATAACAGTAAAAGAAGTCTCCGATTCCGGAACGGTTTTAACCGCCCTTGCCGGAGACAGAACTGTTACAGGAAATGACCTGCGGCTTGCACTTGCACTCAGAAGTCCCTGTTTTGACGTACGATATGAGGGCAACGAAGCCGTTATAACGACCAAAGGATACGGTCACGGAGTCGGAATGAGCCAATACGGCGCAAATGCTATGGCTCAGGAAGGAAAAAAATGGCAGCAAATTCTTGAACACTATTATCCGGGAGCTGAAATAATTTCAGCGTGCTGAGCATATGACTAATACAGTCATACTAAGCGGGGACTCTGTCCCCACACCCCTGCCAAAGGGTGAATCCACCCTTTGGAAACCCAATATTAATTTTTACAAATACCCCATTAAGGGATATTTGTAAAAATTATGACAGAATAACCATAGACTGAACACTCTTTTGAAAAGAACGCAAGGCGCAGAACCACTTAAGTTGACGACATTGAATATGCAACAAAACAACAGGTTTTAATTGAATTTAAGAGAAATTGCCTTCCATATTTTCGTTAAAGATAT
>CAJKFZ010000018.1 GCA_905199285.1 uncultured Ruminococcus sp. | reverse complement strand
GGAGTATTTGAAATGGAAAACAATGATAAATTTGAATACACATACTCTGCAAAACAGCAATTGGAACTGGAAAAAATCCGTAAAAAGTATTTACCGCAGGAAGAAAGCAAAATGGACAGACTACGCCGTCTTGACGAAAGCGTGACACGTCCCGGAACTATGATTTCAATTATCGTTGGTATAGCGGGAACACTGATAATGGGATTCGGGATGTGTCTGTGTCTTGAATGGTCTGAGTTTATTCCCGGAGTGATCGTTGGAACTGCCGGAATGGCAATACTTGCGGCGGCTTATCCAATCTACAATAAAATCACACAGAAACAGCGTGAGAAAATTGCTCCGGAGATTTTAAGGCTGACAGATGAAATTGAAAATGAGAAGTAGGGTTATGATGTGAAAAAGAAAGTGATAAGGTGATATTTCAGAATCTCGCAAATACAATCTTCACCAAGATATTTGGAAAGATATAAAATTCCGTTGTGAATCGATTTTTGTGAATGGATTAATATCAATTGTTACAGTGTTAACGTTCATGTTTATCATTATCTTACTTTAGCTTTTTGTATAATATATTTTATTATAATTATATCAGCCGAGTTTTTTGATGCATAGCTTATTTGTGTAGGATTTTGTCGTTTTGTGTCGAATAATGATGATGCGTACTTAAAAAGGGAACACGCTATAGATAATATCAAATAAAAAGGCGGAAACCAAAATAGATTTCCGCCTTTACTAATACCCACCCATTTTCACAGCCGATGCGAGGTAGTAATAAAATAATTAACGGTACGCATGTAACATTACTGGACAATGCGTGTAAAATGAGGAGTCGAACCTCTGAAATCTGTCCCGATTTCGCCAATGATTCAGCACATTCTCTGCTGACGGAGATGCATCCACTCTGTAAAAAATCCCACCCATAACATTATATCAATTCTGTTGTCCAATTCAATTCCTGAATTTTTTCGTCTGTTTGACGTAATTCCTTGGAAAGGCAGTCGAGAGTTTCTTGAAGTTCAGAAACGGGAACAGTGCTGATAATTTTAATTTCTGTTCTGGTCATACGGTTGACTCTGTTGCTTGCATTGTTAAGAAAATTCCGCATTATCTCGATTTTCTTCTTTAAACAGTCTCTGTGTGCAAGCAGTTCGGTAATAGTTTTTCCATCGTATACCGTTTTGCTGTTTGTCAAATTGATTTTTGCCATCAGGTCTTCAAGTCTTATGAGCAGACTGTCAAGTTCCTCCATGAGCTTGATAGGATTTTCAACGGGAGTATCTCCATCCTGTACCTTTGCGTTGTTATTCAATCTGACAGATATTTCACTGATTTTGTTTTGAATGTCAGAACGTTCTGACAAAGCTGTAGCAAGTTTCATAATCATAACCTCCTGTTTATCCCTTTACAACGCCAACTGTAAACAGTTTCTTAATTGGCATGATGGCGTTATCGCTGCCCCCGCTGCCAAGCCTGTTGGAACAGCGTGGATTCATGGCTATCAGCTGCTGTTCAAGGGCAGTAAAACAGGCTCTTACCTCACCATTGAGAAAGCCGAAAAATCCAAAGTTCCTGTTGCAGTCTGGAAGGTTTCGGAAGCCGATGAACAACGCCTTGATGCCTACGAAGGCTGCCCGACTTTCTACTACAAAACCGAACTGGAAATCACAGTAAATCGCCGAAAACTCAAGGCTTTTGTGTACATTATGCACGAGGACAGACCGCTGGGAATTCCGAGCAGTGCCTACGTGAGAACCTGTGTTCAGGGCTACCGTGATTTCGGATTTGATTTGAAGCATCTGCTGCTTGCATTTGATTTAGGTGAAGGAGGCGTGAGAGATGAAAAGTGAAATCAGAGAACCAAGAACTTGCCCGAAGTGCGGATGAATCTACACGGAAAGACCTGCCCTTTCAAGAGAAGATAACGAAACTCTTGTTTGCAGCGATTGTGCAACAAAAGAAGCGTTACAGAGCATCGGAGTTTCCTCCGAGGAACAGGAAAAAATCATTAGCATCATTCACCGCAATTACTCTGAATAAGAGTCACACAGCCGCCACGTTGCCCCACGTTCGCCGTTTTGCCTACCCTTGCAAAGTTATCCCCCATACAGAACGGAGACACATAGAGGCAACTGTGTGGCTGTTGCAGCAAGGCATATATTACACAATTATAAAAGCTGTTTTTCCTATATATTTCAGTGGATTTAGCCGCTTGCTATTATTCACACTATGCGGTATACTGTGTACAACGGAAGCGGAGAACCGCACCGAAAACCACGAATTTTGGAGGAAAAACAGATGAAATTCTTAAGACCTGACACGCACATGATCGTAGGCTACAGACCGGTGGACATGAACGACCACGAAAACGAAAGCTCAGCGGTTGAACTTGCACTGCCGGACGGCTTTTCCGACAAGGCGAAAGCCTGCTGGGAATACTTCATCGGCTCGGCTTTCATTTTTGAATACAAAGACCGCCTTGTAGTGACCGATGAGAGCCTTTACCTTACCGAGCATGGCGACGGAAAAACTGCTCCCTACGGTGCTCCCTGCTGGAAATGCGATTCTTGGGATGAACTGGAGCAGATCCTTGAAGCGACCTGCGACGATCTTGCCGAGGACGGCTTGCTTGAAGAATAAGATTCCAAAACGCAGGGGTGGATTACCGACCCGATACGTTTTTCCGAATGTGTATAACTGACAATTGTGGCGGCTGGTTTTTCCCGATATTCTGTAGTTTTAGCCGCTTGATGTATTTCAGAAAGTATGGTAATATACTACACAACGGAACGGGAACACCGAGCCGAAATACCAATCAGACGGAGGATACAAAAATGAAATGGGAAAAGGTCACAACAATGGAGCACCTCGAAATGAATGGATGCAGCACGCAGGGTGCAGTGCTGAAATACGGCGAAAAGGTTCTGGTATGCGGACTGACCTACAGAGGATTTGAAGCTGCCATTTACGACTTCATCAAAACAGAGGAATAGACGGGACTTTCCTACATCGAATGCCGCCTCGGATTGAATGAGATTGCTCCGCATCCTTTCGATGACGGCGGAGATGCCATGAAATGGTGCTTCGACCAGCTCGCAAAATAAAACGCACGGCAAACAAAAGCGGCAGTCCTTGAATAAGGGGACTGTCTCTCGTACTGCCTGTTTTCGTTTTCTTCGGAAGTACAATTTTCACCGTTTTTCCGGATTATCTTTGTGCAGATTATGATTCCAAAATGACTTGATTTCCTTGCTTTTTTATGGCATAATGTAGTAAAATGAAAGAGCAATCTCAATAAAAAAATCGCCTCAAGGGCGTTCAAAATATCATTCAAGACTTGCTTTGGCAGTTTTTTTTCGTATCGGAGGTGAGTACAATTGCAAAATTCGAACCGACAAAATTCATGGCTGAGACTTCAAAATACAACAAAGCGGCAGCAGACTATGCTGTCAATTTTATTCAGTGCCTGTCTCACACCAAAGGAACATGGGCAGGAAAAAAGTTTGAACTGCTCGATTGGCAGGAACAGATCATCCGTGACTTGTTCGGCATTCTGAAACCGAACGGTTACCGGCAGTTTAACACGGCATACATTGAGATTCCAAAAAAGAATGGAAAGTCAGAGCTTGCGGCGGCAGTCGCACTTCTGCTGACCTGCGGTGACGGCGAGGAACGAGCCGAGGTTTATGGCTGTGCTGCTGACAGACAGCAGGCGGCTATCGTTTTTGATGTTGCTGCCGACATGGTGCGAATGTGTCCTGCCCTGAATAAACGAGTCAAAATCCTGACTTCTCAGAAAAGAATCGTTTTCACTCCAACTAACAGTTTCTATCAGGTGCTTTCTGCAGAAGCCTACAGCAAGCACGGATTTAACATTCACGGCATAGTCTTTGACGAACTGCATACCCAACCTAACCGTAAACTTTTTGATGTTATGACAAGAGGCTTAGAGGTGGACTGCAAGGGCAGACGGCGTGGATTCAGTTCAAATTACTGCTTCACGCATTTGATTTATTGTGCTGAGTGCGGCGAACAGTTCCGCAGGGTGCATTGGAACAATCGTGGCTGAAAGTCTATCGTGTGGCGATGCACTTCACGGCTCGACAAAAAGGGTGAATGTCATGCACGGACTTTGAATGAGGAAATTCTAAAATTTCATTTGTGTCTGCTCTGAATCAGTTGACTGTTGGTGGCAGCGAGGAATATTTGAAAATCTTGCAGGAGAACATTGCCTCAGTCCTTCGGATGAACAATCCCGATTCAGTAGAGAGCATTGATGCACGGCTTGGAGAACTGCAAAGAGAATTGATCAGTCGTGCAGATCGTCGGGAGGACTATAATGACATTGCCAATGAGATTTTTCGCCTGCGTGAGCATAGGGAAAAGTCCACGCTGGACGATACTGCCAGAAGTGAGTATCTGAATCGCATGAAAGAATTGCAGGATTTCATTAAAAAGTAGCCTTCCAGTATCACCGAATTTGATGAAACACTCGTCAAGCATCTGCTTGCAAAGGTTACTGTCTTTGAGAAACGTTTGGTGTTTGAATTCAAATCTGGTATAACTGTTGAGATTGAGAATTGAATCAACATTGAAAGCCCCTTTGCTGAAATTTTAGCAAAGGGGCTATTTCTATGTTATCCAATCTGTACACCACAAATTGGAGTGTGCAATTTGGATAACATTATGTCTAAATCGGGGTTTCAACCCTGTGGAAAACTTCGTTCACGGTAACAAATCCAGTGTATGCACAGCAACATTTCGATTTGTTTCCACACACACGGATTTATGCTGTGATTTGGATGCCACAAAATTAGCAGATAGCTAAAAGTTCCGAATTTACAGTGATTTTTTGCTTATCAGTCCTCAATCCTTGACATCAAAACTACGCACTCCACATGCCTTGATACGTCCGAAATGATGTCAAACAGCAATATTTCGTAGAATAGAGTACGAGGGGATATGCTCATATGTTGCTTGCGCACATGGGAAAAGGTCTGTTTGTCATTCCGAAGTGCAGGATTGCACTTTGTCGATTTTCATCATTGACTCAAATTGCTGAAACAGGATAATACCATACTTCACGATTGTACGGTATCATTTCATCCGTCATACAAAGAATAATTCCGGGCTGAATTTCCAGTTTCAGCTTTTCAAGAACACTGAAATTTTTGTCCGGTGCTTTTGGATTTTTAGACTTCTTGATTTCAATGGGATAAATCTTATCGCCCATCGTAATCAGCATGTCGATTTCCTTCTTGTCAATATCACGGTAATAGTAAAGGTCAGGTCGCTTTCCGGCGTTGTAGTAGCTTTTCACAATTTCAGAAACCACGTAGGTTTCAAAATATGCACCTGCCATCGCACCGTTCTCCAATGTTTCGGTATTGGGCCATCTGCAAAGATACGCTGCAAGTCCGGTATCCATGAAGTACATCTTTGGCGTTTTGATGAGTCGATTGGTAATGTTGCTGTAGTATGGATGCAGAATATATATGATGCCGCTTCGTTCAAGAATTGTTGTCCATGCCTTTACAGTCGGAACAGAAATGCCAAGTTCTTTTGAGATCTCGCTGTAATTCAGTTCCTGTGAAGTTCTTGCCGCCATGTAGACCAGAAAATCATAGAATTCGTTCAATTTATCGACCTGTTCCAGCAAGTGAATATCTCTTTCGAGATAGGTGTTGACATAATCCATGTAGAAGCGGTCACGCTCGATTTCCGTTGTTATGAGTTTAGGCGTTACGCCCTTGAAGATTCTGTTGAATATCTGGTGAATGTCTTTGTGACGATTGTCCGCCACACGCTCTTTCAGATCAGCAATCACAGGAGAAAATACAGCAGCATTTCTTTCTTCGAGTTCAGCCGTTGAAAAGCTGGAAAGGTCAAAGATCCCGACACGACCGGAAAGAGAGTCTGCCACACTCTTCATCATCGTGAATTTTTGAGAGCTGGTCAGCCAGTACATACCATTGCAGTCCTTGCCGTTCAGCATCTTTTCATCCACAATACGCTTCATTTCAAGCAGAATGGATGGCACACGCTGAAATTCATCGATCAGCAGCGGTGCACCATAGGTCTCAAAAAAGAGTGCGGCATCGTTTTCAGTCAATCGTCTGGTATTCTGATCGTCAAGTGTTACGTATTTTCTCTCTGGCTCCATTAAATGATGAAGCATTGTTGATTTGCCAACCTGTATCTAACCGCATACCATGATGACAGGATATAGTTTTGAATTTTTTATAATTTCTTCTTCGAGAAAGCGTTTGATATACATGGCACATCTCCAAGAAATTTTAAGTCTAATTTTATTATACTCGCTTTTTGAAAAAAGTCAAGCAGTTATTCAGAAATTCTGAATAACTGCTTTTGGCACCAAACATTGAATGATAAAAATTGAATTATATTACGATGTCTGCTGCAGTTCAGGTAGAAAAGATGTCGAAAAGATGTACATAGAGAGACACTAAACACGCTTTAGAATTGAGTGGTCTGTTACCTAAAAATAGGTACAGATTTTTTACTTTTCTATATCGTTTTCAGCTTATCCAGTGTAATGGCATATCCCATGCCTTCATCTACAAGCAGAGAACCATTAAAAATCAGATTGGATGTTGCTGCCACTTTTATTTTTTCTTTCGGTAGTCCAAGCCATTCCGAAAGATCAACCGCATTCATCATCTGTCTGGATGCAATCAATGGACGATTCATAAGCATATCAGAAGTGATATATGCATTGACTGCTAAATCACTGTCCTTACGCATAAGCACGCCCCATGTATCATGCACAGGAAATTGAATGTGTTCAAAGCTTGAAAAGTCCGATGGTTCAAACAACACCCCAAAATCAATCAGACCTTTATTCAGCTTGTCTATGACATCTATGGAGTCACAGCTGACGTTGTGAAATATGATTTCCGGATGCTCATTCCGGATTTTCTGCACGATTTTTGCAATGATTCTGACAGCATCCGTTTCACCTGCACCAACGTAAACATTACCCGTAATTTCTTCATTTCCTGCAATCATTTCTGTTTCTGTTTTTTCTACAAGGTCAATAATTTCCTCTGCCCGTTTCCTGAGAAGCATTCCGTCCTCAGTCAGTTTGACATCATGATTGCCACGTTTAAAAAGCGTTTTTCCAAGTTCCTCCTCAAGCTGATGAAGCTGTCTTGATAATGTGGGCTGCGTGATATGAAGCTTCTCAGCCGCCTTTGTAATATTTTATTCTCTTGCTACTGTTAAAAAATAGCGTAACACTCTGATTTCCATAAAGCACCTCCCGCTAACACTATTATACCATATTTTGAAATGCCTTTCAAGCATTTCAAGGAATACAAAACAAGTATTGGACTTTTATTTTTGGATGCAGTATAATGAAATTACAGGAAGGGCGTGATGATATGCCGATCATTGCATCTGAAAGATTAAAAGAATATCTTGAAGATATAGGCTGTCCTCCAAAGGTAAAAACTGAGATTCTGGAATATGCCGAAAAACGTGATATACAAAATATCATTCGATTGCTGCGCGAGCACAGGCAGTCAACACTCGATGCGATTCACAAAGAAGAAAAACAAATCAGCTGTCTTGATTATCTCGTTTTTCAGCTTGAAAAAGAATTAAAGAAGCACTGATGAAAGGAAGATGATTATGTTAGGAAATTTTTCTTACGCAAATCCCACAAAACTCTATTTTGGAGATGATTCTCTCAAATCACTGAACACAGAACTGCCGAAGTACGGAAAGAATATCGTTCTCGTTTACGGCGGAGTTTCTGTCAAGAAAAGCGGACTTTACGATGAAGTCATTGCAATTCTGAATGCAAATGGAAAAACAGTTTCAGAAATTGCAGGCGTTATGCCTAACCCAACGATTGAAAAACTGTATGAAGGCATGGAGATCGCACAAAAAGCCAATGTTGACCTGATTCTTGCAGTCGGCGGCGGTTCTGTCTGCGATTATGCAAAGGCTCTCTCCGTTTCTGTCAACTGTGACGAAGATCCATGGGAGAAGTATTATCTCAAATTTGAAGAACCTTCCTGCGAAACGATTCCCGTAGGCTGTGTTCTGACAATGGCTGGAACAGGTTCAGAAATGAATGCCGGTGCAGTTATCACCAATCACGTAAGCAAGCTGAAAATCGGTCATGTTTTTGCTGACGAAAAAATCATGCCAAGGTTCTCGATTCTCAATCCGAATTATACGCTTACGCTTCCGAAATATCAGATGTGTGCAGGCATCTATGATATTTTCAACCACATCTGTGAGCAGTATTTCTCCGGCGATGACGACAATACAAGCGACTATATGAGTGAAGGTCTCATGAAGTCTCTCATTCATTCCAGTCGTATTGCTAATAAAGATCCACAGGACTACGAAGCGAGAAGCAACATTATGTGGACTGCAACATGGGCATTGAACACGCTCGTTGCAAAGGGAAAATCCACTGACTGGATGGTGCATATGCTCGGTCAGGCGGTCGGCGCTGTTACGGATGCCACTCACGGTATGACGCTTTCCGCAGTTTCACTTGCTTACTACAAGTATATCATGGATGCAGGACTCCATAAATTTGTCCGTTTTGCAAAGAATGTATGGAACGTAACTACTGACGGCAAAACAGATAAGGAAATTGCTTTGGAAGGTCTTTCCGCAATGGAAAGCTGGATGAAGGAACTTGGTCTTGTAATGAACCTTAGAGAGATCGGAGCAACGGAAGATATGATCGAGGATATTGTAAAGGCTACGCTGATTATGGAAGGCGGTTATAAGATTCTCACTAAGGATGATGTAAGGAATATTCTTGAAGCTTCCATGTAAAATCAATTGGAGAGGTGCTATCATGAAACGCAGGATGATCTCTTTATTCGTTACAATGACAGCAGTATTCTGTGGCTGTTCTGGATTTTTAAATGCTAAATCAACAGCAGAAGAAACTGAGCAGACAAACTACACTTATACGATACAGGACGCTGTAAACCTACAAGATTTTCTGTTGAACAGACCAATCAAAGAAAATCTAAAGGGCAAGCCGTATGACATGGATCATGATGGGGTATGGGACGTTTTTGATCTCTGTCTGATGAAACGTGAACTGATGATTCCGTCTGAAAGCGAAAATGATACGATCGTTGTATACTTTTCAAGAACAAACAATACAGAAAAAATTGCAGAACACATCATTGACCTGACGAATGCTGACAGATACGAAATCGAAGCTGCTGTGCCTTATACAGATGCAGATATTCGATATAAGGATTCCGACTGCCGTGCCAACAAGGAACAGAATGATAAAACTGTACGTCCGGAAATTGCAGAGCCTATCGTATCCATCGACAGCTATGACGTGGTCTTTATAGGATATCCGATATGGTGGGGAGAAGAACCTCGCATTATCGATACGTTCCTTGAAAGCTATGATTTCTCCGATAAAATTGTTGTTTCGTTCTGCACGTCAGGAAGCAGCGGAATTGCTACAAGTGAAAAGAATATCGCAGATCTTGTACCAATCGGCGAGCAGCTTAAAGGAAAACGTTTTTCCGCAAATGCCTCAGAATCAGAAGTAGAAGCATGGCTGAAGGAAATCAATATTATGAAAGACATTTCAGAAGAAAAACTCTATTTAACGATCAATGGCACCAAAATATCCGCAACATTCGAGAATAACAGCTCTGCGGACGCTCTGAAAGAAAAATTGTCTGAGGGTAACGTTGTCATTGAAGCACACGATTATGGAAACTTTGAGAAAGTCGGTTCACTTGGATTCACACTTCCAAGAAACGACACACAGATAACCACGGAACCGGGTGATCTGATCTTGTATCAGGAAAATCAGTTTGTTATTTATTATGACGAAAATTCATGGAACTTTACAAAACTTAGTCATGTGGATAACATGACGCTGGAAGAACTCAAGGCATTGCTTGGCAATGGTGATGTCACTATTACACTCTCATTACAATAATATCTATACGGCTGGAAAAGACCAGCTCGGAAAATTTGCTCCTGAGTTTACACATTGTATTTGAGCATGCTCTGCATTGTGATAACATTCAGTTTTCAAATGTAATGATACATCGGTACTGATTTGCAGTAATTCCTGTCTCTGAAAGAAACTGCCGCATGAAATACTTATTTTCAGAAAAGCCACAGACATCAGCAGTCTGATTTGTGGTAAATTGTTTAATTGCAAGGTAGTATCTCGCCTTTGCAATGCGTGCGTTGATGCAATCCTGATGAAAGCTGATGCCAAAGCACTTTTTATAGATCGCACGGAGATGACCGGCGCTGCCACGGAACTGTGCGTGTACCTTGTCGGAATCAAATGTATCATTGGGGTTCAGATAAATGTAATTCCGAAGTTGAAGCAGCTCATGATAATGTTTATCACACCTTCGTTCCGATATAGACTTTGTTTGCTCATCCAATTCTGTGCTGCATTTCTCTATAAGTTCTGAAAACGACATTGTACTACACGGAAATGCACAGCATACAAATGAATCAGTACCGCAGTGCATGATATAATCCTGATGCTGATACATCACGGCAGTCAGAAGTTCTTTTAACTTGTCCGGAGCATTTTTGCTTCGCATCAGACATATAAACATATCCTTGCCGATCTTAGCACATATATCCCGATTATGGCAGAATTCTTTGACAGCTTCAGCAGAGTCGATAATTGGTCGGAGCTTGTTCTCGGCATTCAATGCAATCAGATTTTCATTGTACAGATCGGTTCGTATAGCAACACATATCAGATGCTCCTTATCAGCGGTAAGATAGGAATTCTCAAGCCCTTTCTCATTCAGCATATCTGTCATAATGTCCCGGAACTCTGTCAGATTCTGACACTCAATCAAATATTGTATATCATTCTTCATACGAAGGAACGCAAGTCCGTTTGCTATGGATTTCAGCCAGTTTCTATAAATATGGTCGTAGGTATCGGGCGCATCATAGCTAAGTACAACAAATCCAAGCTCACGGTCAGCAAAAAACAGCGGACTGAAATAGTAGGGTGCAGGTCTGTTTCCAAAAAGAATATTAAATTCTTCTTTTTTAAATGTTAAGGGCTTTTCATATGTCAGCAGATTATATGCTGTCATAACGGATGCATTTTCCTCATCCTTGTACCAGTTTTCATAAAGGCACATATACAGTCTGCCGACATTTCGTATCATGAACTGAAATTCCCAGCAGCGTGCTACAAATTCATCAATATTTCTGCACTCAGTAAGACGATGCTCAAGCTGACTGAACAGATTCAGAAAATCATAGGTTGCTTTGGTCTGGACATCTTGTATTTCTCGCTTTATATCCTGATTTTTTGCACAGCAGGGGCAGGTGTCACCTGATATAATCCTTCCAGTAAGTGGTAGGCATTCTGACCATTTCCCGTATGTCAGTTTTTCTGTAAGTATTCTGACAGCTTCTGCTCCAAGCATTTTCCTGTTTCGCTTATAGGTCGTCAGAAGCGGTGTATGGTTGCGTCGTTCTCGGATATACTCATATCCGATGAGTGTCATTCGCTGTGGAATTTGAATGTCTCGCTCCATACATTTGTCAAGCACGCCGTAAGCCATATAGTCGTTGGCACAGATCAGTGCTTCCGGATAAGCAAGTTCTCCGCTGATATATCTGCTTGCCTGTGCGTGTCCGGAATTCATCCAGAAATCACCGAAAAAGACATTTCTTTGATTGAATTTCAGTCCATGCTTTTCAAGAGAACGTCTGTATCCTTCCACTCGTTTATGTGAGGCTTCAATCGTATCATGTCCGGTCAGAATGTGGATATTTTGGAAACCGTGAACGTCGATCAGATGGTCTGTGATTTCCTCCATATCGTTTTCATCACTGGTATTGATGAAGTGAAAATGCGGCAGTACAAGTTCAGGTAAGGGTGTACTGACAACGATGACAGGGATATCCTTCCTCTGTGCAAGTGCCGATCTGATCTGCTCTTGAAGCTTTGGATTGATGATCGACTCTGAGATCAGAATGAAACCGCTGAAAGTATCAGAAAAAATAAGGTCGTATATCTTATTTTCTGTTTTCAGAACATCGGACGGTTCATTCGGATTATAGATATTTGCGATAACGGCAATATCTATGTTATTTTCCTGAGCTTTTTCAATAATGCCTGACAAAATTTCACGCTGCTCAATATCAGCGGCATTTGCCGCTATTACTCCGTAAACAGTTCTTTTCATGGTATCGCCTCCTGAGAATATTATAAAGTAATACAACTAAACTGTCAAGACTAAAAAATCAAATTGTCCACATTCAGAACGAAATATGAATGTGGACGATTTCGTTTACATTATTTTTTTAAATTCTTCGGATTGTCCACAAATGAGACGCTTTGTGAGTTGCTTTTTGGTACAAATATAAGTATAATGTGGTTAGTAATATAGATGTTCTTACTATAAAGCATCAAAGGAGGAAAATTATGAAGTTCAAACTAAAAAAGCTATGTGCCGCTTTAATGTCGGGTGTTGTGGCGATTGGCGCATTCACGGGAGCAATTCCGTTGTCGGGCAGAAATATTGTAAACGATACTATAAGTATTATCGCTGAGGCGGCGAGTACGATGCGCCGTCCATGTGGTCCAGACAACCCCATGCTTATCGTACATATCGACACTTGGAACGTAGCAGATCCGGCAAAAATCATAGCTCTTATACCGGAGGATATCAGACCGTACTGCGTTTTCAACATTTCTCTTTCCATTAACTGGAGCAATGATAAAAAGGAATGGCTTATGGTGCAGGACGGATACGAATGCGCCAAATCATGGCTGAAAACCTGCGCTGACGAGGGCGTGTGGTGCATGGTTCAGCCGGCAAGCGGCGGACAGTGTCATCTGCCCGACTATGATTCGTCGGGAAATATTGTCAATTTCCCAAATAAAAATGAATTTGTCGCTCATGCGGACGATGACTATGAAAATACCATATATGCGGAATTTTTCCGTGATTATCCGAACTTTATCGGCTTTAACTACAGTGAGCAGTTCTGGGGATTTGAAACGGAAAGTTTTCCTGTAACTCCTGTTCAGCGTTATCAACATTTTGCAAAGCTTCTCCAGCTCTGCAATAAGTACGGCGGCTATCTGAACATCAACTGGTGTGCTAATTACTGGAGTGCGCCTCTTAATCCCGTAGCAATGCTCAAACGCTGTCCCGAATGGAAAAGCGCCTGCGAAAAATATTCCGCAAACTTACAGCTTGAGGAAAAATATACACAGTCAAGCTTTATTCAGGACGTAGAAAGCGAGGTACTTGGAGCGTATCTTTCCGGATACTGCGGTAACTTCGGCGTTCGTTACGACGAAACCGGCTGGACTGACTCTAACTACAGCGGCAGCGGTCAGGCATCTAAGGATCAGTACAGACAAACCACAGGTCTTCCGATCCATCTTGAAAGAATGGCGTTTAACGGAGCGACCATTATCGACGGACCCGAGCTTGTATGGGCTGATGACTTCGGTGAAACATGGGGCGGTAAGAAAGACAGTGAGGGATACACTTGTCGTGATTGGTTTATCCGGGATCAATATGCTAACCCTACATTGGATTTCTTCCGTAAAGTGATAGACGGAACGATACGTATTCCTACCCGTCAGGAGGTTATCGACCGCACTAAGGTTGTCGTAATTCAGGACGTGAACAGCGGAAGCGACCACGATAAGTACAGCACCTATCCGTCTCTTTTCGAGGGCTTATACAGAATGTCAAATGACGGAAACCTTGACAAGAACCGCAATCTCTATAAAAGCACAGGGCGTTATCCTACCATTCCTACCGTCTACGCTCTCAGGGATGATATTGCAAAATCTTTCAAGGTTCAGATAAAACAATCGGAAATAACATCTCGCTGGGCAGACATTGCCGCAAAACAGGATGAATTCAATCAACTTTTCCCGTCTGATTATTACGGAAACTGTTATGCAGGAAGATATGAAAATACCTGGCTTGCGTACAATAATAACAAGGACGGAAGCAACTGCGGAGCGGTTCTTTCTCTGAAATATAATACTTGCAAAGATCTGGATATTAACTTGAATGAATACGGCAATGCACTTATTAAGGAATACAGCGACCATATCGACATCTACGCAAACAACTTTGATAACAAGGCACAGACTACTCTTAAAACTGATACTTTCAAAATTTCCGGCTGTTCTGCAAAGCCTTCATATACGGCAAAGGATACAGGCGTAAATCAGACCAATTCTCAGATAACAGAAAACTACGAAAATGGTACATATACTCTTACTGTAAAGCACAATGGACCTGTAAGCATTTCCGTAAAATGTTCCGGCAGTCAGACAGGCAGATCGACTTCATATAACACATCGAAGGTTTCAGCCCCGGCAGCTCCTCCGTTTTACAGCGGAATAAGACAGTACGAAGGCGAATTATTCGATACAAAAAACGTAGAAGGCAATGTTACAAACGCCTGCGGCAGCGGTGTGACGGGTATTCAGGGACAGGGCTTCCTAAAGTTCGGCAAGAATGCAAATGCGGCGGTTAAAGATACGGTAAGAACAAACAAAGCAGGCGATTTCACATTCAAGCTGAGGTATTCCTCAATATCTGACATCAGCAATGTTGACTTGTATGTGAACGGAAGCAAGGTCGAGACGATAAAGCTGTCAAATACGAATGGTTATTCTAACTGGAATACCTATGAAACAAAAATCACACTGAAACAGGGTGATAATAAGATAGAATTGAAAGCAAATGCGGCACTTCCATCATCGCTGTATCTGGATAATTTTACGGTTGAGGGCAGTTTTGGTGATGCAACTCCTGTAAAACCTGAACCTCTCAATGGTACACTCATCAAAAATCTTATTGTTGCCGACACAGAAAATGCAGCAGACTGGTCGATACAGGACAATTTCGGAATCAACAGCAAAATTTACGGTGACCGTGATTTCGTATGCACAGAAAGCAATGCGTTTGCGGACAGTACAGAATATATCCGTACAGCCTGTGATTCCAAAATGTATCTGAATGATCTTGCAACATTTGAAGCTGCAAAGGATATGTATGTCTATGTGGCACTCGATCAGCGTGTAGAGGTTGTTCTGCCTGATTGGTTAAAGGGTTGGACAAAAAAAGGTGCGGTGATCACCTCCTCCAATAATGTGACATTTACCCTCTATCAGAAACAGGTAAAGTCCGGTGAAACAGTCACGCTCGGCACAAACGGAGGATTAGGCGAATCGGCAAATTATATCGTATTTGCATCGGAAAGTCTCCAGACTCTGAAAGGTGATGTAAATGCAGACGGAAAATTTGATGTGACAGATGCTGTTCTCCTACAAAAATGGCTGCTTGCCGTTCCTGACACACACCTTGCAAACTGGAAAGCCGGAGATCTCTGTGAAGATGATAAACTCGATGTATTTGATCTCTGCATGATGAAGCGTGAACTAATTGCAAAGACGAATACAGTAACAACTTCTCCAAAGGCATATATGGAACAGGTTGCCGCCTCAATCACAGAATCCGAACCCTCTGATGCGACCGCCGAAAAAGCGGGAACGCAGTACGGAACATATGAAAAAGTTTCCTTTACCTCAGAGGTCTGCGGCGGCAGAACAAAAAGCCTTAATGTACTGCTTCCTGCAAACTATACGACAAGCAAAAAATATCCTGTACTCTATGTGCTTCATGGATATTGGGGTGATGAGGACGCACTTCTTGACAAAGGCGATGCTTCTCTCCGTCTGCGTCAGATCATCGGTAATGCAATAGCATCGGGTGAAGCCGAGGATATAATTGTGGTTTTTCCTGACATTTACGCAAGTGATACGCAGGATAAGTGCGACGGACTTAACGATAAGAATAACAAAGCATATGACAATTTCATCAATGAATTGACAAAAGAAATTATGCCTTACATGGAACAGCATTACTCGATCAAAACTGGCAGGGATAATACGGCGATCACTGGATTTTCAATGGGTGGCAGAGAATCGCTTTTCATCGGATTTTCAAGACCTGATTTATTCGGTTATGTAGGTGCAATGTGTCCTGCTCCCGGACTTACTACTGATCTTATTAAAGAGAGTGATTTGAAGTTTGGAAGCACATCTCCGTATCTCTTGATGGTAAGTGCAGGCTCAAATGATCAAATCGTTTGGTCAACACCCTCTGTGTATCATGATACTATGAATAAAAATAATGTAACTCATGTGTGGCATTATGTAACTGATGGAGATCATGGTGGAAAAACAATCAGACCACATATGTATCATTTTATACGTTATATTTTCAAAGCGTAACCCGTCAGAGCTGTTTCTGCACATTTCAGCACTGCGGTCATTGCATAAAAATCATTCTATCCACAGGATAGCTCAGGATGAATGAGTAAAAAAATTTTCAGCTATCCACTTCCTATGTAAGAGGACAAATCAAAGCAGGCCTGTTTCCACTTAGTATGGAGACGGGTCTGCTTTTTATCAGAATATACGATGTTTTTTTCGCCCACGATTAGAATTGCAATATATAGACTTCTTTTTAATTTTTATTTCCCAAAATAAAAAATAACTTGATTTTGGGAAATAAATGTGATGTAATAAAGTTAAAGGAGCGTGAGCGATTATGAAACTGATTGAAAGAAATGATTACCTGAACAGAGTCATCAATGTGATCGGCACACCTGATATTAAGGTAATCACAGGTGTTCGCCGCAGCGGTAAGTCTAAACTGCTTGAAGCATTTAAGCGTTATGTTTCAGCGAATAGCCCGAATGCGAATATTATCCATATCAATTTTAATATGCCTGAATATGACGAGTTTACTGAATACAGACCACTTTATGACCATATCAATGCCGAATATAAAGAGGGTGTGGATAACTTCGTTCTGATAGACGAAATTCAAATATGCAATAACTTTGAGAAAGCAATCAACGGATTACACGCATCGGAGAAGTTTGACATATATATATATTACTGGCTCAAATGCATTTCTTTTAAGCTCTGACCTTGCGACGCTGTTTACAGGGAGAACTTTTGAGATCAAAGTATATCCGTTCTCTTTTGCCGAGTATGTCAGATATTTTGCATATATCGACCTTTTTGAAACGTTTGACAGATATGTTCGTGAAGGCGGTATGTCCGGCTCTTATGTGTATAAAGATCAAGAAGCAAAATATGATTATATCGAAGAAGTATTCAACACATTGATCGTCAGAGATATTCGCAGGAAGTATCGTATCAGAAATACTGCACTTATGGATCGTATTGTAGACTTTCTTATGGATAATATCTCTAATCTCACATCGGCAAGAAGTATTACTGATATCTTTAACAGTCATAAGGATAAGATCAACCACAAAACCGTAGGGGCATATACGCAGTACCTCTGCAATGTTTTTGCATTTTACAAGGTTCGCAGATATGACATTAAGAGAAAGAAATACCTGTCCTCAAACGAAAAATACTATCTCAGCGACCACTCATTCCGCTATGCAAAGCTGGGTACAAAGAATATGGATTACGGCAGAGTGCTTGAAAATATCGTTGCGATCGAGCTTCTCTGCAGAGGTTATGAGATATATGTAGGTGTCCTCTACAAGAAAGAAGTAGACTTCGTAGCAATCAAACGTGATGAAAAGATATATATTCAGGTGTCCGATAATATCTCTGATGAAAAGACCTTTGAACGTGAAGTGTCTCCGCTTCTTTCAATTCGGGATGCATATCCTAAAATGCTGATTGCAAGAACTCGTCATTATATCTACCAGTATGAGGGTATCAAGATCATTGATATTGCAAACTGGCTTTCAGATGATTGATTTCTGCTTCCCAAAAACAACAGATTCTCAATTTCGGGAAACAGAATATTCTTGATTAACTGCGTAATCCAAACTCTGATTTAATCAAAGGGATAAACTCATCATCAATTCATTTCAGGAAAACCTTCCACATTATGATACAGAAAATGCATCCCATCAATTCTTTTGTTGATATGCCAATGACCACAGTAACAAGCCTTGTAATCAATCATTTCTTCAATGGTATCAAGCCAGTGTTCTGTGCTGTTATCCACCGTTGATTGGTCAATTCCCGGCAGGAAACATTCAACCGGAATATACTTATAGGGACATGTATGTGAAAAGACAACATCAACCGAATGTACCCTTACCTGCTGCCTTACCTGCTGTTTTACATATTCTTTGAACGCTGGGAGGGGCTGCTCATCAGGTCACCATTTGTAACCATGACTCAATCTGTAGAACTTATCGACGTTGTATGCACCGCCGATTACGATGCACTGCCTGCCTTCCAGATCAAAGATATCGCCATCTATCGGAAACAGGATATTCGGAAAATCCTCCTCAAACAGCACCCGACCACTGTGCCACGTTTTTTCCTGATAGGATCATATATTCTGCGGTCAATTCTCGTGATTGCCGTGAATGCAAAAAAATGTGGATCTCATATCGCAGAACTCGTGCTTCAAAAGCCGGTCACGCATCTGACCGGTGTAATTCATCCCTACATCGCCGAGCAGTACAACGATGTCCTCTGGTGTCGGATGAAACCGCATAAACAGTTCGTAGATCGGATCGGCTGATCCGTGGATATCGCCTGTGATGTAGACCATAGTCATCTCCGCCTGTCTCTTTTTATTGTGATAATTATAGCATACTGAGCTTGAAAAATCAATATACTACGGCATGTAATTCATTATTTGCTCTTTCTCAATATCTGAAATCAGGATGTACTTCCTCATATCCAAGCTCGTCCTTCGGCTCAGTTGTAATTTCGACAGATGCAATGCTGTCACACCATGTGCCGACCAGCTTATCATTTTCGTAATTGTAGTAGTCACCTCCGCCTCTGCCATTGCCCATTGCGATCAGCAGCGGAAGCGGGGCGACGTATCCCTGCCGCCAGTCCGTTCCGTCACAGTATTTCGGGCAATGCAGGATATCAATATACTCCTTCCGGGCATGGTTGTAGATAAACCGATATCCCATATCCTCTGTACAGCCGTCTACCGTTGTAAAGTTCTCCATCGCATAACAGTAAAGGCTTCCAACGATATGCAGCTTATCTGTCCACTTACGCAGAGCACGGAAGTATGTTACATTGGTTTCGCTCAGATCAGCGTAATCGCCGACCAGAAAAACAGTATCTCCCTTCCACGCACCTGCGATCTGATTAAGAATTGCACGGGAATACGCTTCAGTTTGTGCGATCTCAATCAGCTTTCCGCCGATGAATTTTCCTTCGATAGTCAGAACTTCTTTCTTATCCATGTTTGCAAGTGTATAGTACTGTCCCATTTTTTATTCAGCCTCCTTATCAAAATGTTCACAGCAATAATTCCATAATGCATCGTTCTCAATAAATGCTCGGATCAGATATGCAATGTCCTCAGTGATCTTCACATGGAGCATTGGAAAATATCGCTTAAATGTGGTCTTATCTCGGTGCAGCTCATCATATATCTGCTCCCAGTGCTGTTCCGTCAGGCAAATACTCTCAATATGTGCGGCAAGGTAGTGGAACAGCTCGTCCGCCGACTGCTGAATCAGCTCTGTGCATTTCGGTTCTTTTCCGATGCCGTGATACAATTGAAACGAGTTCCGGATACCATCGATTAGTTTGGGATGTAATTTGCTGTCCGTTATGAAATCAGTCAGCTCGTCGTACGCACAAATATCATATTTGGAGTACTGCTCGTTTTTCTCCTTCTCATATTCCTCCGCCTTATTCATCAGCATCTTATGTCCGGATTTCTCTGTACTGCTCTCCTGTTCTGCAAGATAACTGTCAATGACAGAATTCACATTGACAGTTGTGCCGAGCTGTTCGGTTAAAACAGCACGGATCTCATCGAGAGGGATATATCTGTCTATTGTCGGATTGACGGCAGAACGCAGGAAGAAGGATGCCATCAGATTGCCAATGCCGTAAGGAACTGAGTAATGCTTTAAATCAAGCGGATCGTAGCAATCTTTCTCTTTAAGGTGCAGAGATCTTTTCATGATTACCCGAATAAACGCTTTGCACTGCTCCGTATCTGTCTTGTCAAAATCAGCGAATTTACAGAATCCTGCAAGATCAGGACTGAGCAGCAGGTAACGCTTCATCTGCTTGATAAAACCATAGCCGCCGATCTCCTTATCTTTGAACTGCTCCTGCCAATATGAGGTCAGCGTATCTGAAGCGTAGTTGCTGTAAAGAAATGTGCCAAGCTCGTCATCATCGTCTCCGAGATAAATGTCCATAAATAATTCGAGTTTTTCAAGCTCAGAGAGTGTATCAAACTTCTGAAGCCGGTCTTGAAGATCCTGCATCCGGCAGCATACTGGCTGCTGGATCTTTTCACCCAATATTTGCGATGCCATTTCTGCCGCTGTCAAACACTGCCGATAGGTAATGTCTCCGTCCACAAGCGCCTGTATACCAAGCATCTGTTCGGCAACACAGCCAATTGCAAGCAGTCCCATATGATATGGCTCACCTTGCGTTTTATTGCTCCAGAGGTGAATGTACTGCGATCTTTCATTCTCCTCATACGGTATTTTGATGCGAAGAATATCATAAGGCTCAGACTTCCTTGCGGCAGAGCCGGGCGTTTTCGGCATGAACTGATCTTCCGCACGTTTGTATGTGGGCAGACTGCCAACCACACACCAGTCGATCTCATCACCGATACGCCTTTCCTGCGTGGGGAATATGCAAGCGATACGCTCACCGTGCATTTCTCTGCTTCCACAATCGTAAAAGCCGGACTTCTGTGCAATTACAAGCGATTTTTCATATACAGAAGCCTATTCCTCCTGTGTGATTGTTTTCGACAGTTTCAGATTGATAAAAATTCCCATATTATACCTCCTTGGTTTTGATTTATGTTTTCTCACCCGTCATTCTTTCATAATATTCAATTTCCATTAGCAGCAGAACAGTTCCGTCATCTGCTTCGATCGCTTTCGGATTGCCAT
>CAJKFZ010000017.1 GCA_905199285.1 uncultured Ruminococcus sp. | reverse complement strand
GTTTGTCATTTTCTACATATTTTGGGTTAGAAAAAGCTAACTATGATACGTCTTGTACAAAAATAATAAGATGAGAATGAAAGTGATTGACTTTTTTTATCAAATAGTGTATAATAACATATAGTTAGTGATGCCTAACCCTTATTATGCGAATTATTTCCAAGGAGGATAAATTTATGCCATTGACATTTGCAAATGCTGGCGAACAGCACACTATCCTGAAAATCGGCGGAACACCAGAGGTTAAAAAACATCTCGAAAATCTCGGTTTCGTTGCAGGAGGTTCTGTAACTGTCGTTAATACGATCGACGGAAATTTAATTGTTAACGTCAAAGAAACAAGAGTGGCTATAAGCCGTGAAATGGCTATGAAAATTATGGTTTAAGGAGAAGATGAAATGAATCTTAAAGAAGCAAAAATCGGAGATACAGTCAAGGTTAAAAAGCTTACCGGCGAGGGCGCTATAAAACGCCGTATTATGGATATGGGAATTACAAAGGGAATCGAAGTCACGGTCCGCAAAGTTGCTCCGCTGGGCGATCCTATTGAGGTTACAGTGAGAGGGTATGAGCTTTCGCTTCGTAAAGCTGATGCAGAAATGATCGAGGTCGAGAAAGTATAATATTATAAGTAAATTGAAGCTGAGAGCAGTTTCAATTTGCTCTATATTATGAATATATGCTCACATATTTAATTGAAGGAGAGGTTTAAAATGAGTATAAGAATCGCACTTGCGGGTAACCCGAACTGCGGTAAAACAACGCTTTTTAACGCTTTGACCGGTTCTAATCAGTTCGTTGGAAACTGGCCCGGAGTAACCGTTGAAAAGAAGGAGGGAAAGCTTAAAAAGCACGATGGTATTGTAATTACCGATCTTCCTGGAATTTATTCTCTTTCCCCGTATACGCTTGAAGAGGTCGTTGCAAGAAATTACCTTATTGGTGAGCGTCCGGACGCTATCCTGAATATCATTGATGGTACAAATCTTGAACGAAATCTCTATCTTACAACTCAATTGACCGAAATCGGAATCCCCGTGGTTCTGGCAGTCAATATGATGGATATTGTAAGAAAAAACGGCGATAAAATCAATCTTGACGAGCTTTCAAAAGCAATCGGATGCAAGGCTGTTGAGATCTCGGCTCTTAAAGGAGAGGGAATTTCCGAAGCTGCTGAAGCTGCGATAAATGCTGCAAAATCCGGAAAGACTATTCCACAGCATACATTTTCCGGTCCTGTTGAACACGCTTTGGCACATATTGAAGAAGCTGCGTTACATAATATGTCTGAGGAGATGCAGCGTTGGTATGCTATAAAAATTTTCGAGCGTGATGAAAAGGCTCTTGAAAAACTGAATCTGTCTGAAAATATCATGAAACATATGGAACAGGATATTCAGGCTGTTGAAAAGGAAATGGATGATGACGCTGAATCGATCATAACTAACGAACGTTATGAATATATTTCAAAAATTATCGGCAAATGCCTTAAAAAGAAAAACAAAGGCGGTCTTTCCACATCGGATAAGATTGACAAGATCGTTACGAATCGCTGGCTCGGACTTCCTATTTTTGCTGTAATAATGTTCCTTGTTTACTATATTTCTATGGTAACAGTAGGAACTGCTGCAACAGATTGGGCTAACGATGGACTTTTCGGTGACGGATTCCATCTTTTAGGAATCGGTTCGAGCGAAACTGCCGAAAATGAGGAAAAATACGGCGATACAAATGCGATTATAGAAGGTTTCCTTGCTCAGGCAGAAGCCGACGGGTACAACATTAACGCTGCTTCGGCTGCTATTGATACTGAAGCAGACGATTTCAGTGCAGAAATTGCTGAAACAGAACTGAATGCTCTTGCTGCAAAGTATACTGACAGCAGTTTCGAGTTCGAATATGAGCTTGAGGATGAAGAAACTCTTGCAGTTTCAACAGAAACTGCTTCTATCAGTGATCTGAATGACTCAATTACTCTTTTCAAGGAGTACGAGGGTGGAGTTGATCCGGCGAATTACGGAACTTGGGTTCCGGGTATTCCGGTTCTCATTGAAAAGCTGCTCGGCGACAACTGTCCTGATTGGCTTCACGGTCTTATCATAGACGGTATTGTAGGCGGTGTTGGAGCGGTTCTCGGATTCGTTCCGCAGATGCTCGTTCTCTTCCTGCTTCTTGCTTTCATCGAGGCTTGCGGTTATATGGCAAGAGTCGCTTTTGTTCTTGACAGAATTTTCCGCCGCTTTGGTCTTTCCGGTAAATCGTTTATCCCGATACTTATCGGAACAGGATGTGGAATTCCGGGTATCATGGCTTCCAGAACTATTGAGAATGAACGTGACCGCCGCATGACTATCATGACAACAACTTTCATTCCATGCGGAGCTAAAACTCCTTTCATTGCAATGATTGCGGGAGCAATTTTCGGCGGTTCAGCGTGGGTTGCAGTTTCGGCTTATTTCCTCGGAATGGCAGCTATAATCATTTCAGGAATCATCCTCAAAAAGACAAGAATGTTCTCCGGCGATCCGGCACCGTTCGTTATGGAGCTTCCGGCTTATCATATGCCAACAGCAGGAAACGTTCTCCGTTCAATGTGGGAGCGTGGCTGGTCATTCATCAAGAAAGCTGGCACCATCATTCTTCTTTCAACTATCGTAGTTTGGTTCTTAACATTCTTCGGAACAGTTGACGGTTCATTCAGAATGCTTGCAGAAGACGAACTTGATAACAGTGTTCTTGCAACTATCGGTAAGGGCATCGCATGGATCTTTACACCTCTTGGTTGGGGTAACTGGCAGGCAGCTGTTGCATCTGTTACAGGTCTTGTTGCAAAGGAGAATATCGTTGGAACAATGGGTATTCTTTACGGTGCAGGAGACGCATCAGTTTATGCAGCACTTGCAGCAAAGTTTACAGCAGTTGCAGGATATTCATTCCTCGCATTCAATCTTCTCTGCGCACCTTGCTTTGCAGCTATCGGAGCTATCAGACGTGAGATGAACAGCCCTAAGTGGACATGGTTTGCAATTGCATATCAGTGTGGATTTGCTTATATAGTTGCATTCGTTATCAATCAGCTTGGAACATTGTTCTCAGGCGATGCAAACGGATTGGGAATAGTTGGAGCAGTTCTTTCATTTGCAATTATAGCATTGGCAATTTATCTCATATTTAAGCCTTATAATGAATCTACAAAGCTTACTAAAAAAATTAAGGTTTCAAGGTAAAGGAGAGTTAATATGCAGTCTTGGATAATAGCGCTTATTATACTCACAGCAGTTGTTGCGCTTATAATTTATAGTCTTATAAGAGACAAAAAGCAAGGGAAATCCTCTTGCAGTCACGGCTGCAGCAATTGCGCAATGCACGGACAATGTCATCAAGGCAAAAAATAAATTCTAAAGATTGTTCATGTTCAAACAGAGGACGAATTATTCGTCCTCTGTTTTTTTGTAGATATTTTGTTTTCAATGTGGTATAATAATATAGAGGTGTTGTAAAATGAGTGAGATAATAATGGCAGAGGATGTTGAAAAAAGTCTGCGGAAAAAATTTAAAAAGAATATATGGTGCAAGTTTACAAAGGCGATAAACGAATATCAATTGGTTCAGCCGGGCGACAAAATTGCTGTTTGTATTTCCGGCGGAAAAGATTCAATGCTTATGGCAAAGCTTTTTCAAGAGCTTAAACGACACGATAAATTTCCGTTTGAAGTTGTTTTTCTTGTTATGGATCCTGGGTATAATCATGAAAACAGACGTGCGATAGAAGAAAATGCCCGGATTCTTTCTGTTCCGATAACAATTTTTGAATCTGAAATTTTTGATTCTGTTTTTAATATTGAAAAAAATCCATGCTATGTCTGCGCTCGCATGAGAAGAGGATACCTTTATAGCAAGGCGAAAGAGCTTGGATGCAATAAAATCGCCCTCGGACATCATTTCGATGACGTTATCGAAACTATCCTTATGGGAATGCTTTACGGTGGACAGGTTCAGACCATGATGCCGAAGCTCCACAGCACTAATTTTGAGGGAATGGAGCTTATCCGTCCGCTTTATCTTGTACGAGAAAAGGATATCAAGCACTGGCGTGATTATAACGGATTGAAATTTCTCCAGTGTGCCTGCCGTTTTACGGAATCGAGCGTAACTTCTAATGAGGACGGAAGCAATGTTTCAAAGCGTCAGGAGATAAAACAGCTTATTGCTGAACTCAGCAAAATTAATCCTCAGGTTGAGAAAAATATCTTCCGGAGCGTGGAAAACGTTAATCTCAGCACAATAATTGCCTTCAAGGATAAAGACGGTGTACATAACTTTCTTGATACATATTAATAACGTTTGAAAAATAATAAAATTTTCCTGATATATTTTTGATTTGCGGTGTTATAATACTATCACGGCATCAATAATTCAAATTTAAAGGAGATTTAATTATGAAGGGTGAAATGACACAGAAGGGCAAGGAAGCTCTCGAAAGATTTAAGATGGAGTCTGCAAGCGAGATGGGCGTTAACCTCAAGGATGGTTATAACGGCGACCTCACTTCAAGAGAAGCTGGATCAATCGGCGGACGTATGGTTCAGAAGATGATCAACAGCTATAAAATGCAGTAACCGCTTTTTATAAAAATAACGGAGAGCAGAAATGCTCTCCGTTTTGTTATTCTTATTTGTTTTTTCTTCTCACTAATACTCCGACTAAGTCCGGACCGATATTGGCTGCAACAACAGCTCCGATAGGAGAGTACATCTCAGCTTTTCTGCCGGTTTTTTTGATAAGTTCCTTTTCAACTTCCTTTGCAAGCGTTGCGTCACGTCCATGAACCATGATGTATGGAGTCTGTGGAGTCATATTCTTTTCAACACATTCAACAAGTTTGGAAACGATATTTTTTTCACCTCTTATTTTATCAAGAGTTTCAGTTCCGCCGTCTGCAAAAAGAATAATTGGCTTAAGCCCGAGAAGTTCTCCGGCAAAAGCTTTTGCTGCGGAAATTCTTCCTGATTTTTTCGCATATTTAAGACTATATGGAACAGCGTAAATTCCGCAGACATTGAACCAGTCCTCAAGATATGCAATTATCTCCTCAGCTTCAGCGCCCTTGCGAATTTTTTTTACAGCTTCCATGATCGGATAGCCGTAGAAAATGGTGTAGCACTTTGAATCAAGGTTGAAAATTCGTATTTTATCTTTGGCTTCGGGATTATTATCGAAAAAGTCGTTTTTGCCGATAATGGAATTATTAAATGTTCCGGAACCGTTTGAATTGATAGAAATGCTGATAATATCAGTGTAACCCTGTTCGTAGATTTCCTTATATGTTTCTTCAAAGGTTACAGGGGATATCTGGGAGTGTTTGGGAATCTCGTCGGTCTGAGCCATAAGCTCGTAAACCTCCTGAGTGGATTTATCATATATTTCCCTGAAGCTCTCGCCTGAAACGGTAAGCGTAAAGGGGAGAACCTTAATGCCGAGTTCTTCGATAGTTTCTTTTGGAATATCGCAGCAGCTATCGGTTAAAATCATAATTTTTGCCATTGAAAAATCTCCTTCACCATTCGTATTTAGTTAATTTTCCCTCCCTTGAGAGATCGGGGTAGTCCCATTGTCTCAGAACCTCGTAAACTGCTATTGCGGCAGAATTTGAAAGATTAAGACTTCTTAGTTCATTTCGCATCGGAATACGGACGCAGTTGTCGGGATTATCGTGAAGAAGCTCTTCCGGAAGACCTTTATCCTCACGTCCGAAAATGAGAAATGAATTATCAGGATAGCAGATATCGCTGTGAACGTGTCTGCCTTTTGTAGTGAAATAGAAAAAATTACCGTCTTTATTTTTGCCGAAAAAATCGTCAAGATCGTCGTAATACGTTATATCGAGCTTATCCCAGTAATCAAGACCGGCACGTTTCAGATGCTTATCAGTTATTTCAAATCCGAAAGGTCGGACGAGATGCAGCTTAGCGCCCGTAACAGCGCAGGTTCTGGAAATATTTCCCGTATTCTGTGGAATCTGCGGCTCGACAAGAACAATGTTAAGATTATGCATTTAAATTCCTCGTGAATAAAATCGTCAATAAAGCAGAAAATAGTATCACGCCCGCAAAGGGCTGAATACCGCACAAAAATAGATTTTGGAGTGTGACTATATGAATGTTAAATCTTTAGCAAAAGGCGCAGCTGCCGGAGCGGCAGTAGGATTCGCCTTCTATGCTTTTAATACGGCAACGCCGATGAAAAAATACAGCATCAAGAAAAATGCCGGAAAAACTCTTAAAGCAGCAGGAAATCTGCTTGACGATATAAAATCGGTTATGATGTAGTTACAGTGCAGCAGAACTGCCTGTATTTCGTCTGTATTCGATATAGCTCTCGAGAATGATGACCGCCGCCACAGCGTCTACGACAGCCTTTCGTTTTTTACCACGGGTGTTGGTAACGTTGAGAGCGTTGTGAGCGGAAACAGTAGTGTTGCGTTCGTCCCAGAGGACAGTGGAGCATCCGGTGAGCTTTTCAAGCTCCTCAGCGAAAAGACGGCACTTTTCCGCTCTTTCGCCAACTGTTCCATTCATGTTTTTAGGAAACCCGACAACAATTTGTTCAGCCCGCTGCTCTTTTGCAAGAGCGGCGGTTTTTTCTAAGCATTTATTAAAATCCTTTTCGGCAATGACGCAGACCGGAGAAGCCATAAGTTCGCTTTTTCCACAAACAGCAATACCTGTTCGTGCGTCGCCGAAGTCAACTGACATAATTATCATATCGTTTTCACCAAGGCTTGACAGTTCCGATAATATCTTTAACGGAGGAAATTCCCTTAGAATCAAGAAATTCATTCATTTCCTCAATGATTTTAACAGGAGCGAACGGATCTGTGAAAATAGCTGCGCCAACTTGAACAGCAGATGCTCCTGCCATCATAAGCTCGATAGCGTCACGTCCGGAGGAAACTCCGCCCATACCTATTATAGGGATATTAACGGCGTTAGCAGCCTGCCAGACCATTCTTACGGCGATAGGGAAAACAGCCGGACCGCTCATTCCGCCGACATTATTCCTCAGAACAGGACGTCCTGTATTGATGTCTATTCTCATTCCGAGGAGCGTGTTTATCATGGAAATTGCGTCTGCTCCGGCATCTTCAACAGCTTTAGCGATATCGGTTATACTTGTAACGTTCGGCGAAAGCTTTACAACGAGAGGTTTTGTTGTAGCCTTGCGGACCTGACGTGTTACCTCGGCAGCCATTTCGCAGCTTGTACCGAATGCAGCTCCGCCCTGCTTTACGTTGGGGCAGGAGATATTAAGCTCTATCATATGAGCGTCAGTCGGTTCGAGCTTTTCAGCGACAGCAATGCATTCTTCAACGGTCGAACCTGCTATATTAGCAAGGACTACAAGATTTTTTGTGAGAAGATAAGGCAGCTCGCTTTCGATGAAATGGTCGATTCCGGGATTCTGAAGTCCGACAGAATTGAGCATTCCCGACGGCGTTTCAGCTATTCTCGGAGCAAGATTTCCGGTTCGTCTGTGGAGAGTAGTGCCTTTGGTTGCGATTCCGCCGAGTTTTTCAAGGGGGAAAAGTTCCTCATATTCTCTGCCGTATCCGAAAACTCCGGAAGCGGGAATCACGGGATTTTTGAAGTCAACTCCGCATATATTTACAGATAAATCAGCCATTACCAAATTACCTCCTCAGCTTTGAATACAGGACCGTCCTTGCAGACGTGAGCGAAATATTCCTCATCGTTTCTTTGAGTCCGGCAAGCGCAGCCGAGACAAGCTCCGATACCGCAAGCCATTCGTTCCTCCAGCGATATTTCACAGAGACCGACATTTTTCTCTTTGCATAATGCGGCAATATTTTTGAGCATCGGCATAGGTCCGCACGCATAGACTGCGTCAACTGCGCCGTCATCGAGGAGCTTTTCAAGGGGAGCAGTTACAAAGCCGTGAATTCCGAAACTGCCGTCATCAGTGCAGATTATAGTTTCAGCGCCGGTTTTTTTGAAATCTTCGTTAAGGATAACAGCTCCTGCGTTTCTGAAACCGGTGATAACCGTTGCATTTTCACCGTATACCTGCGCAAGTGGGAGCATTGGAGGAGTGCCTATACCTCCGCCTATGAGGATGACTTTTTTGAAGCTTGTGTCAACTGTAAAACCGTGACCAAGCGGTGCGAGCATATCTATCAGTTCGCCCTCGTTGAGACGAGCAATCTCAGCAGTTCCGTCGCCTCTTAATTCAAAAACGATCCTGAGCAGACCTTTTTCCTTGTCGATACCGCAGATAGATACAGGTCTGCGGAGTGTAAATCCATTTGCTCTTATATGAACAAACTGTCCGGGATTCGCAGCCTCTGCGACTTCGGGACAGCTTATAACAAAGCTGTAGGTATTATTAGCTATAGCCTTTTTTTGTATTATCGGGTATTTTCCCTGTGTGTATTTCATTTTTGACCTCCTGTCCAAAATTGACATATTTCAATTATAACATATTTATTTGCTTTTAGCAAGCCAAATTTTGTGAAAAACATTGAAACTGCTGAAAAATATTAGAGCGTGTTCACATAAAATGAATGTGCGGATTTTCGAGCATAATTTTGGCGAATATAAGGCGAAAATATGCAGGCGGGCTGACGCCCGGCAAATGTTTTCAACGCAGTATTCGTCAAAATTTGCCGAAAATACGTGCGTTGCATTTTTATGTGAACACGCTCTAAAACACGCTGACAGATTGATTCAGTCAGCGTGCCTGTTCATTTATATATTGAGCGTACAGAAACGATTAAGAACTTATTCTAATTGTCATCACTCCATTTGTACTTTCTTAATATAATACTGAATATCATGCATATTAATACTCCGATAATTCCTATTACGAAAAACATCATAGCTGCGCCTGAACCTTTTTCCGTTCCAAACAGAATACTGAGGAGGCTGTCGTCAGACTGACAGGACATAAGAGGTTCAAATACGTTATCCACTAATGATCCGCCAAGTAAAAAGCCGACAGGAATGGTAAAGAATTGCAGTGTATTCCGACAAGCATATACACGTCCCTGCATATCGGACGGTATCTCTGTACGGAAAATTACATCCATATTCGCATTCATAAACGGTATATTCAGCCAGCCTAAAACAGCTCCGATGCACCAAATGACAGGTGCATTACCGAATGCAAGGAGAAAGTTTTCCGTACTCATTGAAATAAGCAATGAGGCGCAGATCGCCTTGACTCTGTTTTTTGGCGCAGGGATAAGCGTAGTTATGATACTTCCTGCCAATGCTGCAATACCTACGCAGGTGTTGACTGCTCCTAAAACCGTTTCTCCGCCGTTATTTTTTGAAAGTATCATTGCTGGAAGCGCCGCATCATAGGTTGAAGCTACAAGGTTGATACAAGAAAGAAAAAATATCAGAATCAAAATCAATGGCTTATTTTTCAGCCACACGAGTCCTGAGTGAGCGGATTTTAGCAAGGATTCACTGTTTTTTTCATTTTCAGAGGTTTCGGGGATTTTGATAAAAATCCAGAGCGTTATAAATGCGATAACAAATGTAGTTAAATCGGCGATAATTACTGCTTCAATTCCTGCAAACGAGAAGACAGCAGTAGCAATTACAGGCGTCAGAATTGAATTAAGCGACTGCGAAAAAGAACGCATACCGCTTGTTTTTTGATAATATTCTTTAGGGATAAGTAATGTAGCGGCAACTTCGCCTGCTGGTTGCTGAACCGTATTCATCAAACCGTTCAGCGCATTAATGAGATATAAATGCCACACTTGAAGATTTTCTGTTTTTATCAAAACAAGAACGGTTGCCGTACTGAGTGCGGCTATCAGATCGCATATCAGCATAGTTTTCTTTTTATTCCATTTGTCGCTCAAAGCTCCTGCAAATATACTCATTGCTACATAGGGTGCATACGAGCAAACGGATAAAAGTGCGGTTTTCAATGCGGAACCGCTGTTTATATAGAGCCACAGCACAAGCGCATAACTTGTCATTCCGCTGCCAAGTGCGGAAATCGACTGTGTACTCCAAAGCATAATGTATGTTTTTAGATTTTTATTCATAATAACTTTGCTCCCTTGATAATAATTTATCCGGAATGCAAAGTCTGAGGACATTATGTTATCCTCCATGCAGTGTCCTCAAACCTTGCATGGAGCGTAAGCAATACAAAGTATCATAAGAATACCTCCGTTTGTATCGAAGTAAATTTAAACTTGTCTTCATAAGATATCTTCTTATATATTGTATCGTATTGCAGCAGTAATGTCAAGTCATTCGTGCGTTTTATGTTTATATAGTAGTGGACTATCAGTGTTGTTTATTGCCGTACAGCGTGAGAAAATACAAGGCTAAAATTTCAGGTTGCTATTAAAAACTGCTTTTAACCACTTCATTTTATATTTTATGGTTGATTTTTTGTTATAAATATGATATAAGCGGCGAGCCACCTCAGGCAAGTTCGCGCTAAGAAAAAAATAAACAAAAATTAATTTCCGTGATTGTTGCATTTTTGCCAATTATATGATATAATATAACTGCATTGACGAGTATATTGTATGCTCTCTTTCAGATGAAAAAATATAAAGGGGATAACATTATGAAAAAAAGTAAAATTTTATGTGCATTTTTAGCTGCCTTAATGGTTCTTTCTGCGGCAGGATGCGGAAACAAAGAAAGTTCTTCTGAAAAGGTAAAAACGACAACAACCGCATCTGAAGCTTTAACAGCTGACGTGGGTGAAACAACCGCTGCTCCGGAAGATAAAACGGATGAATCTGCAACCAAGGATGACACATCGAAAAACGACGGAACGGCCGATATAAATGACTATATTACAGTAGATACTCCGACTCCTGCACTGTGGAAAGCGACTGATCCTGAAACCGGAAACGAGCTTTACCTTATGGGAACTATCCACGTTGTCAGCGAGGAGAAATATTCGCTTCCGGACTACGTTATGGAAGTTTACGATAACTGCGATGGTGTTGCAGTTGAGTATGATCCGAATAAGCTCTCAGATATGTCTGTTTTGCAGGAATTTCTGACCTATCTTGTGTACACTGACGGTACTACTATCAAAGACCATATTTCAGAGGAATCCTATGAGATAGGCAAGGAATGTTTTGAAGAGATGGGTATGTATAATGAACTTCTTGACGTTTATACAGCAGGATTCTGGCTTAGTCAGATCGAATCCTCTGCAATGCTTGAATTGAAAAATCTCTCTTCAGAGGGCGTTGACGCAAGGCTTGCGGCAATGGCTGCGGATGATGGCAAAGAGATTATTGATATAGAAACCCTTGAAATACAGGCGAGCGCTATGAACGCATATCCGGACGCTTATGCTGATTTCTGCTTTAAATCAATGAAGGAAGAGGTTGATGACTCGTCTGTAATTGCCGAATCACTTGGAGATCTTTACAATTTGTGGGCTTCCGGAAAAGTTGATGAAATGCTCGAAATTGACGAGGGAGCTGACGAAATTCCGGACGAACTTCTTGACGACTACAATGAATACATGGATACGATGCTCTTCAACAGAAATATCGGAATGGCTGAAAGAGCGGCAGAGTTCCTCGAAAACGGAGACAATTACTTCTTTATGGTTGGTTCGCTCCACTTTGCCGGCGACAAGGGAGTTGACGATCTTCTTGCCGATATGGGATATACAGTTGAAAGAGTTCATTGATTGGGATTTTTTTGAGAAAAATATAAAAAAAGCTTGACAACCTGATGATCGTGTGCTATAATAAACAAGTATCGTGCGCAGGTATGGTACGATTATCCTTGCCCTCAGAAGGTTGCAGGGCAGAATCCAGAAGGAGGTGTACATCATGGCAAAGGTATCCGCTAAGTATGAAGTAATGGTTGTTTTCAGCCTTAAGAACGGCGAAGAACCAATGAAGGCTCTTGTTGAGAAGTTCAAGGAAAGAATTGAAAGACATGCCGAAGCTGTTGAAGTTAACGATGATTGGGGTAAGCGCAAGCTTGCATATCCTATCGAAGACGAAACAGAAGGTTACTATGTAATCTACACATTCGAGTCTAAGCCCGAATATCCGGCTGAGCTTTCAAGACGTCTTAACATTACTGACGGTGTTCTTCGTTCACTCGTAACTGTTATCGAGTAATTTTACTTTATTATTTTTGGAGGCGGTCAGATGAATAAAGTTATTTTAATGGGCAGACTTACTGCCGATCCTGAATTAAGACAAACGACAAGCGGTGTTGCGTCATGTAGATTTAATGTTGCTGTAAACAGAAGATTTACTGACAAAAATACAGGCGAAAGACAGGCTGATTTTATTACTTGTGTTGCATGGAGACAGACAGCTGAATTTGTTTCTCGTTATTTTAAAAAGGGAAGCATGATCATGGTTGAAGGAAATCTCAGAACAGGCAGCTATCAGGACAGAAATCATTCTGATGTTACTCATTATACAACTGAAGTTTTCGTTGATAATGTTGAATTTACCGGTTCTAAAGCAGAATCAGGCAGCGTTTCAGGATATCAGGGCGGTTATTCCGCTCCGCAGAATAATTATCAGGCTCCTCCCCAGCAGACAGCTCCCCAGCAGCCTGCACAGAATAATGAAAGTATGTCTTATGGCAGTCTGAGCGATTTTGAAGAGATCCTCAGCGACGGAGATGTTCCGTTCTGATCTTAACTGATTTAACGTTACTTTATTATGATAGGAGGAAAAGTCATGGAAAAGGAAAGAAATTCTCGTCCTTCGAAGAAGCCTCGTAAGAAGGTTTGTATGTTCTGTGCTGACAGAATCGAAAAGATCGATTATAAAGATCTCGCTAAGCTCAGAAAGTGCATGACCGAAAGAGCTAAGATTCTTCCAAGACGTGTTACTGGAACTTGCGCTTTCCATCAGAGAGAGCTTACAGTTGCTATCAAGAGAGCAAGACATATCGCTCTTCTCCCTTATGTAAGCGACTAATTATAAAAATAAAAGGGAGGTTTTATCGCCTCCCTTTTTCGATTATGTAATACTGCATTGACGGCTTTTATTACCGTCATGCAGTTTTTCGGCATCTTCTGATAAATGCCGCTTGGTTTCCGAACGCTCCTACGGCATCATGAGAAGCGGCTGGAAAGGCTTTGATTTACCGGTTTGTGGTATTGTATGCCAGTTCTTCGTCTCTTCTGAAAAGAAGCGAAATACACCATACAGCAGAGATCGCTACAAGAATATAGATAGCTCTGCTGATAATGCTTGCTGCACCGCCGAAAAGCCATGCAACCATATCAAGCTCAAAAATACCGACTAAACCCCAGTTGATTCCTCCGATTATCAGAAGAATGAGAGCTAATTTGTCCCACATATTGAGAACACCTCTTTATTCGGGATTTTTTCAGGTAATGCCGCACAGAGTTTGCTCCGGACTCATATGATCACCTTTGGAGCAAGATTATTGAACGTACTTTGTGCGGTGTTTCCTTTCAACGCATTGAGCGTCTGTTTGTATTATGGCAGAATAAATCTGATTTATTCAATCAGACAGGAGAAAATTATGGAAAAGAATCTGAAAATTTTTTTGATCGTTTTAGCCGTAGCTATCGTTCTTATGATTTTGTGGGGAGTTATATCCTACTTTAAAAAAGGCAGGCGAAAAGGCAGAGCGGCAGAACGAAAAGTTGCCGGAGTTATAAAAAAACTCGGCAAAAATGATAAAATACGAGTTATAAACAACGCTTTTCTTCCGCTTTACAGAAAAACAGTCGAGATAGATCATCTCGTTTTTGGACGTTTTGGAGTTCTTGTTGTTGAAACTAAGGGAATTTCCGGTTCGGTTTCGGGCAAGGGAAAAAAACTTACCCATAAAATCGGAGCAAAGGTTCATAAACTTTATAATCCTGAGCTTCAGAATAAAACGCATATGGATAACGTTATACATCATCTGAAAAAAGGCGGATTTGACGATGTTCCGGTTTATGGAGCAGTTGTGTTTACGGATGAAGATCTTGTTCTTGAAACAAAGGTCGGCATGAAAATTAATGAGTTCAAAACAATGTATTCCGGACTTAAAGATGCGGGATGCAATCAGGATGCGCTTTATCATTACTTCCAGAAACTTACTGTTTCTAACCCGATTAAGAAATGTCTTCACAATTTCAGTAAAAAAGACTGGGATTAAAACGACAAAAAGACTGCCGCCATAATCGGCAGCAGTCTTTTTAATGTTATGTTTACTTTACGATGAACTTTTCGATATCCTTGAGGAACTTATCGGCATCATCGGTATGTGCATTAAGCTGAATCGGCTTTGAAAGATCAAGGCTGAAAATACCCATGATCGACTTTGCGTCTACCGCATATCTTCCGGAAACGAGGTCAATATCGAAATCATAGTGCATAACGACAGTGACGAAATCCTTTACATCATTGATTGTCTGAAGAAAAACCGTTGTCTTTGTCATACTTATTACCTCCTAAATTACAGGTGAGTGAGTGGTTTTTTCTTGTTTATTTCTTTTTGCGGTTTGGCCCTTCCGCAAGTATTATAATAGCATTAAAAAATCCCTTTGTCAAGCCGTTTATAGCAATTTCGGCAATTTAACATAATTAAGCTGTGCTTAGAGGAGTTTTTTTATTCATTGCGATAGTTATTGAGAGTGCATAAAAAACTATCAGTCATTTTGTGCAAAATCAACATGATAATTTTGCGAATACTATATGATAATAAGGTGAAATATGTATAAGATTTTTTTTATAACTTTTGGATGCAAGGTCAACCAATATGAAACGGAGTGCATGAGGTCGAATTTCTTGGCAAACGGCTTTTCAGAAACCGATTCTCCGGAAAAAGCTGATGTTATCGTTGTCAATTCTTGTACAGTTACTGCTTCCGGCGACGGAAAATCGCTGTATAGCGTGAGAAAACTGAGAAAAACTAATCCTGAGGCAGTCATCGTTCTTACCGGATGCCTGCCTCAGGCTTCACCGCAGACTGCCGAAAAAATCATTGAAGCTGATATCGTTACCGGAACGAAGGAACGTAACGGACTTCCGCAGCTTGTTCTTGATTTTCTGAACGAACGAAAACGTATCATAAGTATTGCGCAATATGGTTCGTCCGATGAATTCGAGGAGTCGTTTTACGGCGATTTTAAGAGCAGAACGAGAGCTTTTGTGAAAATTCAGGACGGCTGCAATCAATTCTGTTCCTATTGTATTATCCCATATGCGAGAGGAAGATGCCGTTCCAAGCCGATAGACGTACTCCGAAATGAGATAAAGGCTCTTGCAGAGGCAGGACACAGAGAGATAGTTCTCGTTGGGATAAATCTTGCGTTTTACGGCAAGGAATTCGGTTTAAGACTTGCTGACGCTGTTGAGGAATGCTGTAAAATTGACGGAATAGAGCGTGTACGTCTTGGCTCGCTTGAACCGGAAGTGATAACTAATGAAGATCTTGTCCGCCTTTCAAGACTGCCGCAGTTTTGTCCGCAGTTCCATCTTTCGCTGCAAAGCGGATGTGAACGAACTCTCAAAAGAATGCACAGGCATTATACTCCGGATGAATATTTTGATCTTGTAAGCAAAATAAGATATGTATTTCCGGATGCTTCCATAACCACGGATGTAATGGTCGGTTTTCCGCAGGAGAGCGAGGAGGAGTTCTGTGAATCCATGAAGTTTGTGGAAAAGGTCGGATTTGCAAAAATACACGTTTTCCAGTATTCTCCAAGAAACGGAACGATCGCCGCAGAAATGCCGCAAATTTCAGCTGCGGTCAAGGCTGAAAGAGCAGACCGTATGAAAGCTCTTGGGAACAGACTTCATGAAGACTACTTGAAAAAGCAGATCGGTAAGACTGTTCCGGTGCTTTTTGAACGTGAAAACAGCGACGAGTTTCATCAGGGATACGCTCCGGATTACACATTAATAAAAATTTCCCGAAAAAATCCTGAAAAAAGTTTGCGTAATCAGATTTTTTATGTTATAATAGAAAAGAGCGGTCAGGATCACTGCTTCGGCAGAATTTCTGACACGTTGGAAAGCTTGATATTTTAAGTATAGTATTTATTTTTACTTGAACTCCTGTTAAGAGTTGGTAATTCTGTGGGCATTTGCCCTAATCGTTTGAAATTTCCTTATGGGAATTTCAAACGATTGATATCGGGATTCCAAAGGGATTATTATCCCTTTGACAGGGGGATAAGGGGACAGCGTCCCCTTGAATAAACTCAGGAAGAAATAAGTGCCGATGCTTTGTAATAACAGCTTTTAAACGATAATTTCATGGAGACGTCCGCAACCGCTCCATGTAACATAATCAATATCAATTTCTTTTGCGGAGAATGGAGATCTTTATGTCCGTATTCAGAATTTACGTTGAAAAAATGCCTGAGTTTGCTGTTGAAGCGCAGTCTGTACTTAACGATGTTAAAACAGCTCTCAGACTTGAACTGACGAATCTGAGAATTCTTAACAGATACGATGCAGACAAGCTCAGCGAGGATGATTTCAAAGCCGCTGTAAGCACTGTTTTTTCAGAGCCTGCTGTTGACGTTGTTTACGATGAAATGCCTGCTATTGGTGAAAATGACCGAGTTTTTGCTGTTGAATATCTTCCCGGTCAGTTCGATCAGAGGGCTGACAGCTGTGAGCAGTGCATTCAGATACTTCGTCAGGGAGAACGCTGCCGTGTCCGCAATGCCCGTGTTTACATTGTTTCCGGTCATATCACGGATGATGAGTTCGACAGACTGAAGGCTTATATAATAAATCCGGTCGAGAGCCGTGAAGCTTCTCTTGAAACTGTAAAAACTCTCGATACAAATTATGAAATTCCTACAACCGTTGAAGAGCTTGAAGGCTTTACACAGCTTAACGCTTACGGACTTCATGCTTTTGTTGATAAATTCGGTCTGGCTATGGATTATGATGACATCAAGTTCTGTCAGGATTATTTTCGCAATACGGAAAAGCGTAACCCTACCATAACCGAAATAAGAATGATCGACACATACTGGTCGGATCACTGCCGTCATACAACATTTCTTACCAATGTTGAAAATGTTGATATCAAAACTCCTTATATCAAGGAATCCTATGATATGTACTTGAACGTTCGTGAGGAGCTTGGAAGGACTGAAAAGCCCATTACTCTCATGGATATCGGAACTCTTGCCGCTAAAAAGCTTAAAGCGGACGGACTTCTTCCGGACCTTGACGAGAGCGAAGAAATCAACGCTTGTTCAGTTAAGATCAAGGTCGATATCGACGGAGAGCTTGAGGACTGGATACTCATGTTCAAAAACGAAACTCACAATCATCCTACTGAGATCGAGCCTTTCGGCGGAGCTGCAACTTGTCTCGGCGGCGCTATAAGAGATCCGCTTTCAGGTCGTTCATATGTTTATCAGGCAATGCGTGTAACAGGCGCAGCCAATCCGCTTGTTCCTGTTGAAGATACTATTGCAGGCAAGCTTCCGCAGAGAAAAATCACTGTTGGAGCAGCTAACGGCTACAGTTCATACGGAAATCAGATCGGTCTTGCTACAGGTCACGTTGCAGAGGTTTATCACCCTGGCTACGTTGCAAAAAGAATGGAAATAGGTGCAGTTCTCGGTGCAGCTCCGGCTGAAAATATCAGAAGAGAAAGACCTGTTCCGGGCGATATCGTTATCCTTCTCGGAGGTAAAACAGGTCGTGACGGCTGCGGCGGAGCTACAGGTTCTTCCAAGTCGCATACGCTTGAATCCCTTGAACACTGCGGTGCGGAGGTTCAGAAGGGTAATCCGCCCGAGGAGAGAAAGCTTCAGAGACTTTTCAGAAATCCTGATGTTACAAAGATGATAAAACGCTGCAACGATTTCGGTGCAGGCGGAGTTTCTGTTGCTATCGGCGAGCTTACAGACGGTCTTGTTATCAATCTTAATGCTGTTCCTAAGAAGTACGACGGTCTTGACGGAACAGAAATCGCAATTTCTGAGTCTCAGGAGAGAATGGCTGTTGTTATTGCTCCGGAAGATCTTGATAAATTCATGGAAGAGGCTGCAAAGGAAAATCTTGAAGCAACTCTCGTTGCCGATGTTGTTGAAGAGCCAAGACTGAAAATGGTTTGGAACGGAAATACTATCGTTGATCTTTCCCGTGAATTCCTTAATTCAAACGGTGCTCCGAAATTTACTGATATTGAAATTGAAGCTCCTGTCGCAGCAGAGGAAGAAGAGATCTCCGATACTGCTGAATCGTGGACAGAGCTTATGTCAAACCTTAACGTATGCTCACAGAAGGGCCTTATCGAGAAATTTGACTCAACTATCGGTGCAGGTACTGTTCTTATGCCGTTCGGCGGTGTTTACCAGATGACTCCTTCACAGGCTATGGCGGCTAAAATTCCGGTTCTCACAGGGGAAACAAAGACTTGTTCTCTTATGGGCTGGGGATATAATCCGGATATTTCTGAAAAGAGTCCTTATCACGGAGCAATGCTGGCTGTAGTTGAATCTATTGCTAAAGTCGTTGCCGCAGGTGGTACTTACAAGAAGTGCTGGCTCACTTTCCAGGAATATTTTGAAAGAACTCAGAATGACGCAAGACGTTGGGGCAAGCCTATGGCAGCTCTTCTCGGTGCGTTCAAGGCTCAGCTTGAAATGGGATGCGGTTCTATCGGCGGAAAGGATTCAATGTCGGGAACCTTTGAAAATATCGACGTTCCTCCAACTCTTGTATCTTTTGCAGTTTCAACCGCTATGGCTGATAAGATCGTTTCAACAGAGTTCAAGAGCGCAGGAAACAGCGTTATTATGATAACTCCGGAATACGATGAAAACGGTCTGCCTGAGTTTGACAGCATCAAAAAATGTTTTGATCAGGTTGAAAAGATAATCAGTGACGGACGTGCAAATGCTATCTGGACTATCGGTTACGGCGGAGCTGCTGAAGGTATCGCAAAAATGTGCTTCGGAAACAAGCTCGGATTCGAGTTCACAGCTCGTCTTACAGGAAAGCAGCTTTATAAGCCTTGCTACGGTGCATTTATTATCGAGCTTAACGGTGAAGCTGTAAATGGCGAGAACGTTATCGGTAAAACTATCAGCGATTACAAGATCTGCTGCATGGACTACACTATCGGTCTTGAAAATCTTCAGAGAGTATGGGAAGGAAAGCTTGAACCTGTATTCCCATGCAGAATCAAGACAACAGATGTAACTCCTGAAACATATTCATTCACAGACAGACTTCATCTTACAGCTTCCATAAAAGCTGCTCAGCCAAAGGTTCTTATCCCTGTGTTCCCAGGAACGAACTGCGAATACGACACTGCAAGAGCTTTTGAAAAGGCAGGCGCTAAGACAGAAACTGTCGTTATAAGAAACCTTTCTGCAAGCGCTATCGAGGAATCGGTCAATTACTTTGAAAGAGCTATCAGACAGTCGCAGATCATAATGATACCGGGCGGTTTCAGCGGAGGAGACGAGCCGGAGGGAAGCGGTAAGTTTATTACAGCGTTCTTCCGCAATCCAAAGATAAAGGACGCAGTTCACGATCTTCTCAAGAATCGTGACGGACTTATGCTTGGTATCTGCAACGGTTTCCAGGCACTCATTAAGCTCGGTCTTGTACCGTACGGCGAGATCGTTGATATGACCGATGAATCTCCTACGCTTACATTCAATACTATCGCACGTCATCAGTCCATGATGGTAACGACGAGAATCGCTTCCAATAAGAGTCCTTGGCTTTACGGATGCGAGGTCGGAGATATTCATACTATTCCGATTTCTCACGGAGAGGGACGTTTCGTAGCTCCTGCAAGCCTTATTCAACAGCTTGCAAACAATGGTCAGATAGCAACACAGTATGTAGACCTTAATGGTAATCCGACAATGGATATCCGCTATAACCCGAATACCTCGATTGAAGCTATCGAGGGTATCACTTCTCCGGATGGACGAGTTTTCGGTAAAATGGGACACAGTGAGCGTAAGGGCAGCTATATCGGCAAAAACGTTGACGGTAACAAGGATCAGAAAATCTTTGAAAGCGGTGTGGTTTACTTTAAGTAAACACGTAAGGGGACGCTGTCCCCTAACCCCTGCCAAAGGGGAGTACATCCCCTTTGGAAACCCATTATTAATTATTTCAAATCCCCACAGGGAGGATTTGAAATAATTAGGACGAAGTCCATAAAACGAACTCATCTTTGACAAAAAATAAAGGAAACAACATCGCTCTAATATGCTCAAACAAAAGTAAATGCTGTTTCCGGATACTTTAGGCTTATTTTTATAGAGATTGCACAATTTGTGCAGTCTCTATAATTTTCTATTGACTAATGTGAATTTTTGGTATATAATATAAGTATGAAAAGCTGTGCTACAGCTATGATAATCTTTTGATTTTAAGGAGTTAATGGCATGAAAAATATCTTATTTGCAGCTTCCGAGTGTGTACCGTTTATAAAAACAGGCGGTCTTGCCGATGTTGTCGGCGCTCTTCCACAGTATCTGAATAAAAATGAATTTGACGTCAGGGTAATTATGCCCTATTATACTTGTATTCCTGAAAAATACAGAAACAATTTCCGCTATGTAACTCATTTCTATATGGATTACGGTATGCATCCAGAAAAACAGCATGTCGGAATTATGGAGTATGAATACAATGGTATCAAATTCTATTTTGTTGATAACGAGTATTATTTTAAGTGCGATACTCCTTATTCCTCCGATTTAAAGTGGGATATAGAGCGCTTTATTTTCTTTAGCAAGGCTGTTATGGCGGTTATGCCGGTTGTGGGATTCCGTCCGGATATTATTCACTGTCATGACTGGCAGGCATCTATGATTCCTGTTTTCCTCCACACATCGTTTGCAACAAATCCTTTCTACAGCTCTACAAAAACTATCATGACTATCCATAACCTGAAATTTCAGGGAGTGTGGAATGTTGATATGTTTAAATATAACACTGCTCTGCCGGATTATATGTTTACTCCCGATAAGCTGGAATTCCATAAGGATGCAAATATGCTTAAAGGCGGACTTGTTTATGCTGATTATATCACAACTGTTTCCGAAACATATGCTGAAGAGATAAAGTATCCGTTCTACGGTGAGCAGCTTGATGGACTTCTTCGTGCTCGTTCGGCTTCTTTAAGAGGAATCGTAAACGGAATTGACTATAATGTATTCAATCCTGCAAACGAT